>DASWSI010000378.1:0-1521 GCA_036402715.1 Candidatus Limnocylindrales bacterium | reverse complement strand
CCGAGGACGCCGGCCTGGATCGCCGCGCCGATGCCGACGACCTCGTCCGGATTGACGCCCTTGTGCGGCTCCTTGCCACCGAACATCGCCTTGACGGCCTCGACGACGGCTGGCATGCGGGTCTGGCCGCCGACGAGGATGACCTCGTCGATGTCACCGGGCTTGAGGCCGGCGTCCTTCATCGCCGCGAGCACAGGGCCCTTCGTCTTCTCGACGAGGTCCGCGACGAGGTCCTCGAGCTTCGCGCGCGAGAGCGTCATCACGAGGTGCTTGGGGCCGGAGGCATCGGCCGTGATGTACGGCAGGTTGATCTCCGTCGAGGACGTCGAGGACAGCTCGATCTTCGCCTTCTCGGCGGCCTCCTTGAGGCGCTGGAGGGCCTGCTGGTCCTTCGACAGATCGATGCCCTGGTCCTTGCGGAACTCGGCCAGCAGCCAGTCGATGACGCGCTGGTCGAAGTCGTCCCCGCCGAGGTGCGTGTCGCCGTTTGTCGCCTTGACCTCGAAGACGCCCTCACCGAGCTCGAGGATCGAGATGTCGAACGTCCCGCCGCCAAGGTCGTAGACGGCGATCTTCTCGTCCGCCTTCTTGTCGAGGCCGTAGGCGAGCGCCGATGCGGTGGGCTCGTTGATGATTCGCTTGACGTCGAGGCCGGCGATCCGGCCGGCGTCCTTCGTCGCCTGTCGCTGCGTGTCGTCGAAGTAGGCCGGGACGGTGATGACGGCCTCCGTCACCTTCTCGCCGAGGTACGCCTCCGCGTCCGTCTTCAGCTTCTGGAGAATCATCGCGCTGATCTCCGGCGGCGTATACGCCTTGTCCGTGCCGATCTTGACGACGACGCCGTCGCTCTTCGGGTCCTTGGCGACCGTGTAGGGGACGAGGTCCTTCGAGCGCTTGACCTCCGGGTCGTCCCAGCGGCGGCCCATGAACCGCTTGATCGAGAAGACGGTGTTGGTGGGGTTCGTGACCGCCTGCCGCTTGGCGAGCTGCCCGACGAGCCGCTCGCCCGTCTTGGTGAACGCGACGACGGACGGAACGGTCCGTCCGCCCTCGGCGGAGGCGATGACGGTCGGCTCGCCACCCTCCATGACGGCGACGACGGAGTTCGTCGTGCCGAGGTCGATGCCGATGATCTTGCTCATCTGTGTCTCTGGCTCCTGTTCAGTCGTTGCTGGTGTCGGTGGTTGCGTCGGTGGTTCGGTTGATGGCGTCGTCCGTCGCCGGTCGCGTCCCGCCGCTCCGGCCCGGGCCGTCCTCGGCGACGGCGACGAGCGCCGGCCGGATGACCCGATCGCGGAGGCGGTACCCCCGCCGGACCTCTTCGACGATGTCGCCGTCCGCGCGGCCCGTGCCGGGGACGTTCGCGATCGCTTCATGTTCGCGGGGGTCGAATCGTCGGCCCGGCGCGGCGTCGATCGGGCTCACGCCCTCGCTCTCGAGGAGGGCGCGGAGCTTGCGGTCGATCGCGGCGATGCCCTCGACCCAGGCGTTCGATTCGACCTCCGTGGGACGCGCGTCGAT
>DASWSI010000377.1:0-8322 GCA_036402715.1 Candidatus Limnocylindrales bacterium | reverse complement strand
CGGTCGCGATCGTCCGCATGCCGAGCGCATCGACGCCGCCGCCGCCGTCGTCGCGGGGCTCGTCGTCGACGGGGTCAGTGGCAGCGACCTCTGGAGCGGCCGCGATGATGAACTCGACCTGGACGCTGTAGCCCACGATTCGCGCCAGCGTCTGCGAGATCAGCGAGCGGTAGCGAGTCTCGAGCCAGTCCTTCGCGAAGCCGTTCGGGACCGCGATCCGGAAGCGCTGGTCGTCGACGTCGACGAGCGCTGTGTCGCGCAGCCATGTCTCGTAGTTCGCCGGCGAGAGCGACACCTGCAGCTCGCCGAGGGCGGCGCGCCAGACCTGCTTTGCATCCATTCGATCGATGTCTGCCTGTGGCTTCGATGACGGGTAGACGAGTGAGCCGAGCGGCGTTCGCGGGCAGGGATATCTGCGGTGATAGCGCCGTGACGCGGCCCGCCGATGCAGGCGAACGGGGCGCCGATTCCGCCCTCCAGCGGTGACTCGGAGCCACCCGGGAGCGTTTGGGGCGCCGAGGGCTGGCAGAGGATAGCACCGGGCCGCGAGCCGTCGCAACGCCATTGTCCGGTACACCCCGGGAGTATCGCCGCTCGCCCGCGCACCGGGCACCGATCAGCGCATGGCCCGCCGCCGACCCGCTTCGGCGACGTCTCGCGCGGCGCTGGAGGCGCCCACCGAGGTTTGACACTCCCGCGCGCGTCGCCCTATCATCCCCCGGACGACGAACGCGCCGACGCGCTCACGAGCGCCAGGCGCGTTTGCGTGCCTCCAGGGGTCGCACTGCCGAGTCCCGAGGCCGGATGGAGAGGATCGCGCACAGCCCCGATGACGAAGCAGACCTTCCAGCCCAAGAAGCGCCATCGCGCGAAGGAACACGGTTTCCGCGCCCGGATGAAGACCACCGGGGGACGTCGCGTCATGGCCGCTCGGCGGGCACGGGGTCGGAAGCGGCTGACGGCCTGACGAACGAGCGCGGCTCGCATTCGCCGCGCCTCGTGATGCTCTCCCGCCCACAGGACTTCGCCGCGATCCAGGATCGTGGGACCAGCCGGTCCCATCCACTCCTGATCGCTCGCTTCCTGAGGACGGACCTCGAGACGACAAGATTTGGACTGGCCACCGGTCGAAGGATCGGCGGCGCCGTGGTCCGCAATCGGGTCAGGCGGAGACTCCGCGAGGTGCTGAGGGTGATGGCGCCGTCGTTCCAGGCCGGCTGGGACGTCCTCATCATCGCCCGGCCCGCCGTCGTCGAAGCGGACCACGACGCATTGGTCGGAGCGTTGCAGCGGCTGCTCGGCCGAGGCGGCGTGCTCGGAGGACCGTCCCGAACGTGAAGCGACTCGGCATCGGAGCGATCCGGCTATACCGGATCGTCTTCGCGTGGGTGCCATCGTCGTGCCGGTTCGAGCCAAGCTGCTCGCGCTATACGGAACAGGCGATTGAGAAGTACGGGCTCGTCAAGGGCAGCTGGATGGGTGCGCGGCGCATCGCCCGCTGCCATCCATGGAACCCCGGCGGCTATGACCCGGTTCGCTAGCCGCGCGGCCGCGCGCCGAGGGCGCGAGGCGTGACGTTCCTTCGCTCGCGGCGCTGGGTCGGCCCGCTGCTGCTGGTCCTCGTTGTCATCCTCGTCGCGGCGTGTGCCCCCGGCGGATCCGGCGGCTCGCCCGGTGCGTCCGGTCCGTCACCCACGGCGCAGCACCCGCTGACGCCCGCCGCCGCCGGCTCGGATCCGGTCAGCCTCATCGCCTTCCTCTTCACGCCCATCTTCCAGGCGATGTTCCTGCTGCTCGCGGTCGTCTACAGCGTCCTGCACGCGGCGGGCGTCCCTGGCGCGATCGGCATCGCGATCATCATTCTGACCCTCGCCGTCCGCGCTGTTCTGATCCCGCTCTTCCGTCGGCAGCTCGTGTCGCAGCGGCGGATGCAGATGATCCAGCCGGAGCTGAACGAGATCAAGAAGCGGTTCAAGGGCGACCGTGCCAAGGCCCAGGCTGCGCAGCAGGAAGTGATGCGCGAACGGGGCGTCAACCCCGTCTCGGGCTGCCTCCCGGTCGTCCTGCAGCTGCCGCTGCTGTTCATCATCTATTCGGTCATCCAGAACGGACTGACGAGCTACGACCCCACGCCGATGCTGCACATCGGTGGCCTGCAGATCGTCCACCTGACCTGCCCGACTGTCCCGCCGCCGCCCGGCGTCATCCAGCCGTGCATCGACACCAAGGTCCCGTGGCTGTTCGGCCTCGACATCAGCCGGCCGCAGACCATCTCGATCATCGGCTTCGGCCTCAGCCTCCTGGCGGTCGCATCGGCCTTGCTCCAGCTCGTCCAGTCGCGGATGATGCTCGCGGCCGCGGACCCCTCGAACGACGACCCGAATGCGAAGGTCCAGCGGCAGATGATGCTGTTCCTGCCGCTCATCTCGGTCCTGTACGGCGGGATCCTGCCCGCCGGGCTGTTCATCTACTGGATCGTCGCGACACTGTTCTCGATCGTCCAGCAATACCTGATCGTCGGATGGGGAGCGATGTTCCCGATCTTCGGCTGGACACCCGCGTTCGCGCGCAATCACCAGCCGCGGTTCCCGGTCTCGCTTCCGCCGATCGACCCAACGAAACGGCCGGCGGCGCAGGTGTCGCGCGGCTCCATCACCCGAGCCACATCGGCCGACAAGACGATCCGCCCCCGTGAGCGGGGCCGCCAGGGCCGACGAGGGAGGCGACGCTGACATGAGTGTCTATCGCGAGTTCACCGGCAAGTCCGTCGAGGAGGCACTGAAGAACGCGCGCGAGGCGTTCGGTGCCGGGCTCGACGATCTCGACTTCGAGATCCTGACGCCGGGCAGCCGAGGGGTTCTCGGCATGGGCGCGGAGCCGGCGCGCATCGTCGCCGCTCCACGCGCGGCGCTCGGTGGCGCCGCACCGAAGCGCGACGCTGCGGCGTCGCAGCCGTTGCCGCCCGGCCCGCCGCAGGAGGATCGGCCGCGTTATGGCGACCGCGACCGTGGCCCCCGACGCGAGGACCGTGGACCCGGCGGCGATCGCGGCCCGCGGCGCGACGACCGCGGCTTCGGGGATCGCCCGCCCCGCGAGCCCTTCCCGCGCGACGGCGGACGTGGGCCACAGCAGGCGGAGACACCACGTGCCGCGGGCGCGGACGCCGGGTCGGCATTCGACCGCGAGCCGGCGGGCGCCGCTCCTGCCGCGGACCGCGCGCCGCGCGCGGACGGGCCGCGTGACGACAGGCCGCGTGACGACAGGCCGCGACGGGACGACCGCGGTCCCCGCCGCGACGACCGCGGACCGCGACCCGGCGGTGCGCGCGGCGACGCCGGCCCGCGTCCAGCGGGACGAGAGGACCGCGGCCCGCGGCGCGACGACCGCGCCAGGCGCCCGGCGCAGTCCGGACTGTCGGCGAGCGAGGCCGCCGAGGTCGCGGCAGCGCGCGGCTCACTGGCCGCGGAGCGGGCGGACCTCGAGGCCGCGGAGGCGTCGCCGGAGGCGCTCGATGCCGGCCGCGAGATTCTCGAGGAGCTGCTGAAGCACCTCGGGTTCGACGTCAAGGTCGAGGTCGAGACGGGCGACACGAGCCGTCTCAACGTCGTCGGCGACGGCGGCGAGAAGGACGCGCTCGGTGCGCTCATCGGTCGCAAGGGCGAGCGACTTTCGGCGCTGCAGCACCTCGTCAACCTCATGCTGTCGCGTCGGATGAGCGGCTGGACTCGCGTCCTCGTCGATGTCGAGGACTACCGGGGCCGCCGCGAGCGCCAGCTCCGCGACCTCGCGACGCGCGCTGCCGGCCGCGTCCTCGAGACCGGCAAGATGCTCCAGCTCGAGCCGATGCCCGCGCTCGAGCGACGGTGGGTCCATATCGCCCTTCGCGAGAACCCGGACGTCGTCACCCAGTCGATCGGAGAGGAGCCGAACCGCCGGATCGTGGTCCTGCCGCGCCAACCCTGACCATTGGGTAGCGGTCCGGTGCGGAGCGGAGCGTCACGATCCGGTCCGGTGGCTCGTCCCTGTCCAGCCATCGCGACGGCTGTGGTGGGTCCGCCCGAACCCCGCTGCTAGGATGACGCCCGCACCATGACGACGACGACCGACACGGTTCCGTTGCCCGCCGCCGAGCGGCCGCGCTCGACGCGCCTTCGGTTCGTCGCCGCTCTCGTCGTCGCGCTGCTCGCCGTGCTCGCGCTCGGTGCCGGCGCGCTCGTCGCCTACGACCACCAGTACGACGGCCGAATCCTTCCCGGCGTTCGCGTCGGATCCGTCGACATCTCGGGACTCACGCCCGCGGACGCGCGTGCGCGGGTCGCCGCTACGTACGCGAGCGCCGCCAACGGCGCGCTTGTCCTGACCGGTGCACACGGCTCCACGACGATCCCGTATGCCGACCTGGGGCGTCACGTCGACGTCGACGGCCTCGTCGCGGACGCGGCGGCGGTCGGCCGCGCCGGCGGGCCGCTCGATCGCCTCATCGGCGGTGCGAAGACCGCCCTCCGCGGCGTCGTCGTCGCACCGCGCGTCGTCTTCGACGAGGCGGAGCTCGAGGCTCGCGTCCGCGACGCGGCACGGTCCCTCGAGATCGCGCCGGTGGACGCGGCCGTGACGACAACCGCGACCGGGTTCGAGGTGACGCCGGGTCGCGACGGCGAAGCCGCCGACGCAGCGGGTCCGTACGCGGCGGCCGCGAGTGCCCTTTCCGCGTTCGATGCACCGGCCCGCATCGAGGTGCCGATCACGACGGTGACCGCGCCGCCGCAGGTCTCGACGGACGAAGCGACGGCGGCGAAGGCGTCCGCCGAGCTCATCGCGCAGGACATCTCGCTCGTCGACGGCAAGGAGCACTGGACGATCCCGAGCGCCACGATCCGGAGCTGGATCGTGATTGCCCCGACCGCGGACGGCGGCTACGCGCCGATCCCGGACACGGCGCGGATGACCGCCGCGATCACGAAGCTCTCGGCGAGCGTTCTGCGGAAGCCCGTCAATGCGACCTTCCTCGTCGGCAAGGGCGCCGCGGTCGTCGGCGTGACCGCGAGCCGGACCGGCCGAAAGCTCGACGTCGCGGCGACGACAACGGCGCTGGCCAATGCCCTCACCGCTCGTGGCGCGAACGTCCCGACGCCGGAAGTCCCCGCGGCCATGACGCTCACCCAGCCCGCGCTGACGACGGAGCAGGCCCAGAAGGCCGCGCCACTCATGCGCCGGATCTCGACCTGGACGACATGGTTCCCGATCAGCGATCACAACCACTTCGGCGCGAACATCTGGCTGCCGGCCCAGTTCATCAACGGCACCGTCGTCGCACCGGGAGAGACCTTCGACTTCTGGAAGACCGTCGGGCCGGTGACCGCGGCGCGCGGCTTCGGGAAGGGCGGCGCCATCATCGACGGCAAGACGGACCCGCAGGGCGCGATCGGCGGCGGGATCTGCTCCTGCTCGACCACGCTGTTCAACGCCGCGTTGCGGGCCGGGATGGAGATCAAGGCCCGGCGGAACCACTTCTACTACATCGACCGCTACCCGCTCGGCCTCGACGCGACCGTCTTCATCAGCAACGGCGGGTCGGTTCAGACGATGTCCTGGCGCAACGACACCAGGTTCCCGGTCCTCATTCGCGGGATCCGGACGCGCTCCGGCAACCGCGGCTTCGTCCGGTTCGACCTCTACAGCGTCCCGAACGGCCGCAAGGTCGTCCTTTCCGCGCCGGTCGTGAAGAACGTCACGCACGCGACGGACTCCGTCCAGTACACGAGCAGCATGCCGAAGGGCACGAGCAAGCGGATCGAATACCCCGTTGACGGCAAGGACGTCTGGCGAACGGTGACCGTCTACCAGGACGGCAAGCTCCTCCGCCAGCACACGTACTACTCGCACTACACGCGGATCACCGGCATCCTTCTGATCGGCACGGGCGGCAGCTCGAGCGGTGACACGACGGGCTCCACCCCGAAGCCGACGCCGAAACCGACGCCGTAGCTTTCCGGCCCGGCGGCGCACTCACGACCGCGCCGCTCGCATCCGATCCGCCCGTCGCAAACACACGAACGCGGCAGCGTCCCGAAGGCCGCTGCCGCGTGTCCGATGATTGCTGGTGGAGATGGGGGAGAGTCGAACTCCCCGTCCAGAACCCTTCGGCGGAAACCACTACGAGCGTGTCCGATGCTTTGTCGTCGACCGCCCGGACGGGCATCGGCACTCTGCCGGACGGTCCAGTCACGTGCCCCTAGATCGGGCTTGTCACCGGGCTACGCGACGCTCACCCGGTTCGCAGCCCCGCTGAATGACGCTTCCACCACCCGCGGGACCGAGGTGGCTTCCACGCTCACACTAGCTGCTTACGCAGCGAGGGCGAGAGTCGACTGGCGGTTGCCAGGTACTTCGTTTTGCTGCCTGATTAACGAGGCCTGAGCAGCATCCTCGGCTCGCGTTCTCCGTCTTCCGGGCCCTGTCGAAACCACACATCCCCACAGGACCGAACGTCCGTTCGACGCTCTATGGGAATTCTACCGGAGGATCCCCCGGGCGCCAAGAGGGGCCGGGCGGCGCGGCGTTTGTCACGCCCTCGGGAGGGCGGTAGCGGGCCGAAGCCCGGCGCGCTCGCACTACCAGAGGTCGCCAACCGTGAAGCCCTCCGGGTTCGGATCCTCGGGATCGAGGACGTAGTCCGCGAAGCCGGTGATCCACGCGGTCCCGGTGATCGTCGGCACGACCGCGGCGTACTCCCCGACGCGGGCCTCCCCGACGAGCCGGCCGGTGAAGACCGTCCCGAGGATCCCTTCGTGCCGGAAGTCCTCGTTCAGCGCCAGCTCACCGCGAGCGTGCAGGACGGCCATCTTCGCTGACGTTCCGGTCCCGCACGGCGATCGGTCGATGACCCCGGTCCAGGTCGACGGGCGATCCCAGTCGAGCTTCCCGGTCGAGACCGTGACGGCGTTCCGACAGCGGTTCGCCCCGTCGTGCGGCGCCCCCGACAGCTGGCCGATCGTGATTCCGGTGAAGCCGCCCTGGTCCGGGTGCGTGACGGGGAGCTGCTCGGCCGCCGCGGCCTTGATGAGCTCGGTCACCCGGACGATGTCGCGGCCCTCGTCCGGCACGAGCGTGAACCCGAGCGGCTCGGCATCCGCGATGACGTAGAACATTCCGCCATAGGCAACGTCGACCATGACCGTCCCGACATGGGGTACCTCGACGACGGCGCCGAGATGGGTCGCGAAGGACGGCACGTTCCGGAAGGTGACCGCCCTGACCTTGCCATCCCGGCACTCCGCGCTGACCCTGATCAGCCCCGCGGGCGCCTCGAGCACGAGCTCCGTTACGGGCTCGTGCATCGGGACAATGCCCGTCTCGAGGAGGGCCGTCACGACACAGATGGTGTTCGACCCGGACATCCCCGGGTACTCGATCTGCTCCATGATCACGAACCCCGCGTCCGCCTCGCCGCGCGTAGGCGGAAGGATGACGTTGCAGCAGAGCGCCGGATAGCCACGGGGCTCGCGGAGCATCAGCCGGCGCAGATCGTCACGGTTGTCCCGCAGCCAGACCATCTTGTCGAACATCGTCGTGCCGGGAACGTCGCCCACCCCGCCGACGATGACCCGGCCAGGCTCTCCGGCGGCGTAGACATCGACGGCGCGGATCGCGGGGCCGAGCCGCGCCGGGCGTCGCGAGGAATCAGCCTCCGCCACGCGCGTCAGCGGCCGCGCTGGATGTTCGCGAGCTCGCGGTCGATGTCGCGACGCGCGTCGCGGTCCGCAATGTCGCGGCGGCGGTCGTGGAGCTGCTTGCCGCGGGCGAGGCCGAGCTCCACCTTGGCGCGGCCGCGCTCGTTGATATAGAGGCGGAGCGGGACGATCGTCTGGCCCTTCGCCTTGGCCCGCCCGAGCAGCTCGTCGATCTCGGACCGGCGGAGGAGGAGCTTTCGGACGCGCTTCGGCTCGTGGTTGTAGCGGTTCGCCTCGGCCCACGGCGCGATGTGGACACCGATCAGCCACGCCTCGTCGCGCTCGACGCGCGCGTAGGCATCGGAGAGGGTCACCTTGCCGGCCCGGATCGACTTGATCTCCGTCCCGGTGAGCACGAGGCCCGCTTCGAACGTGTCGTCGATCGTGAAGTCGTGACGTGCCCGCCGGTTGAGGGCGATCGTCTTCATTTCGCCCACGTGGGTGGCTCCTTGAGCGGTGCGACCGCTCGGTGAAGCGCGAGTCGCGGTGGCCGGCGAAAAAACGCGCCGGACGCACGAACGCCGGCCCGATACGGGCCGGCGTCCGGTTGCTGACCCACCCCCAGGGTGTTCGCTTAGACGAACATCTCCTG
>DASWSI010000376.1:0-6482 GCA_036402715.1 Candidatus Limnocylindrales bacterium | reverse complement strand
CCGGACGCGGCATCGGGAGCGTCGCGCGGCACGGGCCGGGACCCCGTGCCGGCTAGCCAGGCGCGGCATCAGCGGCGTCGCGAGGCGCAGGCCGCGCGGCCCCCTCGGCTACACTCGGCGGCCATGACGACCGACTCCATGCGCGACGCGGCGCCCGCGGATGCCGGCGCGAGCCGGACGCGCACCTTCAGCGGCATTCAGCCGTCCGGGACCGTCCATCTCGGCAACGACCTCGGAGCAATCCGGAACTACGTCCGGCTCCAGGACGAGTACGAGGCGATCTACTGCATCGTCGACTACCACGCCCTGACGAGCACGCACGACCCGGACGTCATGCGGCAGCGGACGCGTGAGATGGCAGCCGCCCTCCTCGCCCTCGGACTCGATCCGGCGCGCTGCACCCTCTTCGTCCAGTCGCATCGCCCCGAGCACACGGAGCTCGCCTGGCTCCTTTCGACGGTGACGCCCGTCAGCTGGCTCGAGCGCACGCCGACGTACAAGGAGAAGCGCGAGACGCAGCCACACGACGTCAACCACGGCCTGCTCACCTACCCCGTCCTCCAGGCCGCCGACATCGTCATCTACAAGGCGACGAACGTCCCCGTCGGGCGCGACCAGGCGGCGCACCTCGAGCTGTCACGCGAGATCGTTCGCGCGTTCAACAACCGCTACGGCGACACGTTCCCCGAGCCGCAGGCCGTCCACACCGAAGCGCCGAACGTCCTCGGGACGGACGGCGTCCGAAAGATGTCGAAGTCCGTCGGGAACACGATCGACATCCTGGCCGAGCCGGAGGTCATCCGGAAGCAGGTCATGTCGATGGTCACGGACACGCAGCGGATCAAGCGGACGGATCCCGGCCGCCCCGAGATCTGCAACGTCTGTCAGCTCCAGCCCTTCTTCGGCGACGACTACGAATCGCTCTGGGAGGGCGAGCGAACCGCGCGGACCGGCTGCGTCGACATGAAGCGGCTCCTCGCCGATCGGATCGTCGCCCACTACGCCCCGGCGCGGGAGCGATACCTCGAGCTGATGGCGGACTGGAGCCAGGTCGCGGGGATCCTCGAGGAGGGCGCCGATCGGCTCCGCCCGAAGGCCGAGGCAACGATCAATGAAGTCCGGGAGAAGATGGGGCTACGTTGACGCGGCTACCATGACCGCAGGGGAGGGGCTGCCACTCCCCAACGAATCGAACCTGCGGAGCCCTGCCGCGACCATGGCCTTCGAGCTCAGCCAGCGCCAGCGCCGCTGGGTCGACGCGCTCCTCGTCCTGTCGACCGTCGCCGTCGGCTTCGTCGTCGCCGGGTTCGCCGCGAACCTCTTCTACTTCTTCGGCGACGTGATCCTCGTCTTCTTCCTCGCCTGGCTGCTCGCCTTCATCCTCGACCCCGTCGTCGCGCGGCTCACGAACGCCGTCCCGCTGCTGCCGCGCGTCGGTGCCGTCATCCTCGTCTACGCCCTCCTGCTGGGCGGCCTGATCCTCATCGCGATCCTCGCGGCTGGGGCGATGACGGGATCCATCGGCGATTTCGTCGCCAGCGTTCCGACCTTGCGGGCGCGCCTGCCGGAGGTCGTCGGGCCGTGGCAGGACCGGCTGAACGCGATCGGGCTCGGTCAGATCAGCCTGGTCGACCAGGTCGGGACGTTCCTCAACAACCTGAATCGCTACGCCGAGCAGCTGTCGGGCCCGCTCTCGCAGCTCGCCGTCGCGAGCCTCGGCGCGATGGGCAATCTCCTCATCGTCCTGATCCTGTCGCTCTACATGGTCGTCGACGGCGACCGGATCCTGTCGTTCCTCAACCGCCTCGTGCCGCCGGTCTTCAAGTCCGAGGCGCGTCTCCTCGAGACGAGCGTCGCCAGCTCGTTCGGCGGATTCCTTCGCGGCCAGGCGCTGATCGGCCTGATCTATGGGGCCGTCGCCGTCCTGACGAGCATGATCCTGTCGCTGCCGTACGCCGCGGCAACGTCGGCCGCTTCGGGGCTCCTCATGGCGATCCCGTTCTTCGGGCCGTTCGTGTCGTGGATCCCGCCGGTCCTCGTCGCCGTGTTCGTCAAGGGCGACGCGACCGTTCCGGCGCTCATCTCGATGGGCATCGGCTGGTTCATCGTCATGAACGTCGTCCAGCCGCGGCTCATGGCCCAGGCGGTCGGGATCCACCCGATCGTCGTCCTCGGCTCCGTCCTCATCGGCTCGAAGATCGCGGGGATCATCGGAGCGATCTTCGGAATCCCGATCGCGGCCGTGCTCTCGGCGTTCTTCTTCAACTACCTCCGCCGCGCGCGGGACACCGGCGCGGTCACCGAGCGCGCCGCTCGGCGCGTGGAGGCACGCGAGGGCAGAGCCGTCCGCGTCCCGCGCGAGCCGTCCAGCCGCGACCCCGACGTCGACGAGGCGAAGCCCGCTGCCGCCCGGGGTGGAGCGGCATCGCGGCCGGTCGCCCGCGCGAGCACGCGGACGACGAAGCCCGCGACAGTCGCGCGGCCGGCGACCGAACCGCCGAAGTGACGGACGAGGGCGGCGACCGCGCCGAGCGCCGCGGATCGGCGAGGAACGACAGGAGCAACGGCTCCGAGCCGCTCCCCGACATGACGCGAGAGCGCGCCCGAAGCGAGCGGCGCGATGTCGACAAGGAGCGTGGCGAGCCACTCGCCGGCGGCGCGGGACGGGGCGGGCCGCGGGCACTGCGACGAATGGCGCGGCCGCTCAACGACTGGACGAGCCGGCCGCGGATCCTTATCACGAACGACGACGGGATCGAGTCGCGCGGGCTCCTCGCGCTGAAGCAGGCGCTCGACCCGATCGGCGACACGATCGTCGTCGCGCCGGATACGAACCAGAGCGCCGTCGGGCATACGAAGACGCTGATGCGGCCGCTCCGCGTCCGGGAGCGGCGTCTCGGTGACGGCTCGATGGGCTATTCGGTCGACGGCTCACCAACGGACGCGGTGAGCCTCGCGTTCCTCGGCTATTTCGGGCACGGCTTCGACCTCGTCGCATCCGGCATCAACTACGGCGCGAACCTCGGCGACGACATCACCTACTCCGGCACGGTCAGCGCCGCGATGGAGGCCGTCATCAACGGCTGCCCCGCGTTCGCGATGTCGCAGGAGTACTACGAGCACCCCGATTTCTCGCTCGCGGCGGAGGCGGCGCTCGCCGTCGCGCGGAACATCCTCGAGCACGGGCTGTCGCCCGGCGAGCTGATCAACGTCAACGTCCCGGCGATCGAGCCCGGTGAGACC
The DNA here is from genome assembly GCA_036402715.1 of Candidatus Limnocylindrales bacterium. Lineage (GTDB taxonomy): Bacteria > Chloroflexota > Limnocylindria > Limnocylindrales > CSP1-4 > JACDAV01. The sequence goes on along the minus strand of DASWSI010000376.1, from coordinate 3,239 downwards.
GCCGAGTTCGAGGTCACCCGTCTCGGCAAACGGGTCTACCAGGACCAGCTGATCGAGCGGGTCGACCCACGCGGGATCCCCTATTTCTGGATCGGTGGACCGCCGCCATCCGGGCTCGCCGTCCCGGGCACGGACTTCCATGCCGTCGTGAACCGCCGGATCGCCGTGACGCCGATCCACCTCGACCTGACCGGCCGAAGGCTCCTTCGGCGCCTGAAGACGTGGACGTGGGAGCTGGGAGACGGCGCAGCGCCGACGGCGACGACGAAGCCGCCCGGCGACGACCGGCCGCTCGAGGCGAACCGCGACCGCCAGCTGGCCGAAGAGCCGAAGCGCGAGCGGCGGTAGGCCGCCCACCGCGGGGCTCACACCTCGATCAGCAGGCCCTCGTCCGGCCCCACCTCGACGACCTTGCCGAGCGGCTCCTGCGGCCGCGTCGGATCCGTCGACAGCACGAGGTTCGCCTTGCCCGCGTCGGCGGCCGTCCCGGCGAGCGCTGTCGCGAGCTCGACGCGCACTTTCGCGTCACCGAAGTTCAGCAGCACGAGCCGCCGCTCGTCGCCTTCTTCGCGGAGATACGCGAAAACGTCCCTCGGAGCGGTGACCGTCGCATACGATCCGCGCCGCAGCGCCGGGCTCTCGCGCCGCACCCCGATGAGCGTCCGGTAGAGCGACAGCATCGAAAGCGGGTCGCCGCGCTGCGCCTCGACGTTCACGATCGAGGACTCGGGGTTGACCGGCAGCCAGGGATCGCGCGCCGTGGAGAACCCCGCGCCCGGTGACGCGTCCCACTGCATCGGCGTCCGCTCCGGGTCCCGCCCGGCGACGTCGACGATGCGCGAACGCGGGATCGGCGCGTCGGACATCCCGATCTCCTCGCCGTAGTAGATGAACGGCGTCCCGCGAAGGGTGAGCAGCATCATCGCGGCGAGCCGTCCCCGCGCGCGGCCGCGGATGAGGTCGCCGTCCGGGGCGTAGCGCGACACTGCCCGGGCGTTGTCGTGGTTCGAGAGCGTGTAGTCGGGCTGCGCGCCCGGCGGCAGAAGCCGCTCGAACGTCTCGGTTCGGTCGCGAAAGGCGTCCGCCGTCCACGGCGCACGAAGGAACGAGAAGTTGAACGCCATGTGCAGCTCATCGTTTCTCGCGCCATAGAACTGGACGAGCTTGTCCGGGTCGAGGACGACACACTCCCCGACCATCATCCGGTCGTCGTACTCGTCGAGGACCCGGCGCCAGGCGCGCCACAGGGCGTGCAGCTCCGGCTCGTCCGCCGGAGGCGTGTGATCGATCGTGCCGCGCGGATTCTCCGCCTTGAACCCCGCGGCGATGTCCTTCGGCTTGACCGTCCGGTGGGCCACGTCGATCCGGAAGCCGTCCGCTCCGCGGTCGAGCCAGAAGCGGAGGATGCGATCGAACTCGGCGCGCACCTGCGGGTTCCACCAGTTGAGGTCCGGCTGTTGCGGCAGAAACGAATGGAGGTAGTACTGGTCCGTCGCGGGATCCAGCGTCCACGCTTCCTCCTGCACGCGCGTGAACACGGATCGCCACTCGTTCGGGGGCGACCCGTCCGGCTTCGGGTCCGCCCAGACATACCAGTCGCGCTTCGGGTTCGTCCGGCTCGAGCGCGACTCGACGAACCACGGGTGCTGCTCTGACGTGTGGTTCGGGACGATGTCGACGATCACCCGCATGCCGCGCGCATGCGCGGCGGCGAGGAACTCGTCGAAGTCGGCGAGCGTGCCGAACTGCGGGTCGACGTCGCAGTAGTCGGCGACGTCATAGCCGAAGTCCGCCATCGGCGATCGGTAGAACGGCGAGATCCAGATGCCGTCGATGCCGAGGGATGTGTCCGTGCCGGCGAGGTGGTCGAGACGCGCGGTGATGCCGCGAAGGTCGCCGACGCCGTCGCCGTCCGAGTCCTGGTAGCTCCGCGGGTAGATCTGGTAGAGGACGCCCTCGCGCCACCAATCGGGGCCGAGGCCGCCGCGGGGGCGACTCACGGCGACAGGGTAGCGGCGGTCACCGAATGACGCCGAGCACCGAACGCCGAACGGGCGGCGGTCCGCCGATCCCGGCCACCGACAGACGTCCATGCCGCGGCGCGACGCGGGTCCGATGGCGTCGGTCCAGCGCCGCGCGATCCTGCGGCCATGGTTGAGCAGCTGGTCCTCGAACCCGCGGCACGGATCGATCGCCTCCTCCGCGAGGAGTCGATCGTCTGGCTCAGCTCCGTTCGGGCCGACGGCAGCCCGCACCTCGTCCCGATCTGGTTCAGCTGGGACGGCGAGCAGCTCTTCATCGCGAGCAAGCCGGAGGCCGTCAAGGTTCGCAACCTGCGGGCGAATCCGAAGCTCATGGTCGCGCTCGGCTCCCCGGACGACGACTTCGACGTCGGTCTCATCGAGGCCGAGGCGACGCTGCCCGCCGCCTCGACCGCTGAGCTGCTGCCCCGCGGCCACCTCGCGAAGTACGCCCGCCAGATGGCGCTCATCGGGCTCGACGAGGCGACGTACGTCGCGACCTACTCGCAGCCGATCCTCGTCCGCCCGACGCGGTACCTCCCGTGGCACGGCCGCTCCGTGCCCGCGAGCGCGGTCGCATCGGAGCGGCCGCGGACGTGGCGCGAGGCACTCCACGACGCCGCGGACAGGGCGTTCGGGCCGCTTCGGCGGGTCCCGGGCAGGGTCGCCGGCGCGCCTGCCTGACGGCTGGTTTGCGCTTCGGCGCGCCCCGGTGCGGGCCGAAGCGCGCGGCGCGCGTGCCCCGCGCGGTTCGTCGCGCGACTAGCGCTTCGGCTTGCGCTTCTTCCAGTCGGCGACGATCTCGCGCGCCGCGTTCTGCCCGGGACCACCGGTCAGGCCGCCGCCTGGATGCGCGCCGGATCCCGCGAGGTAGAGGTTCTCGATCGGCATTCGGTACCGCGAGTGGCCAAGGAGCGGCCGCCACAGGAAGAACTGGTCGAGGCCCGGCTCGGCGTGAAGCGGGTGCCCGCCAGTCAGGCCGTACTCACGCTCGAGGTCGACGGGCGTGAGGACCTCCCGCGCGACGACGAGCTTGCCGAGTCCCGGCGCGACGGTCTCGAGGGTCCGGACGGCCAGGTCCCCGACGACCTCGCGGGCCGCGTCGTCCCAGTGCCCCTCGCGAAGCGTGTACGGGACGTACTGGAGGACGACGCTCATGACGTGCGCGCCCGCCTTCGCGCCCGTGACGAGCGACGGATCGGCGAGGGACGGGATGGT
>DASWSI010000375.1:0-10916 GCA_036402715.1 Candidatus Limnocylindrales bacterium | reverse complement strand
GCCGCGAAGTAGGAGGCAGGCGTGGCAGCCAGGGAGCTCGTCGAGTACGTCGCAAAGTCACTCGTTGACGATCCCGACGCGGTCAAGGTCGAGATGGTCCGTGACGAGGGCGGCACGGTCATCGAGCTTCACGTCGCCGAGGACGACATGGGCAAGGTCATCGGTCGCAACGGCAGCGTCGCGAAGGCGCTTCGAACGCTGCTCAAGGTGACTGCAGCCCGTGACGGAGAGCCGGTCTCGCTGGAGATCCTCTGAACGTGCCCGCGGTCGCCGGCCGTGCGCGCGTGCGCCGCGCCGCGGCAACGCCGGTGACCGTGCGATGACCGCCCGCGGAGAGTGCCTGCCCTGAACGACGAGCGACTCGTCGTCGCGCTCGTTCGCGGTGTCCACGGACTCCGCGGCGCGGTTCGGGTCGAGGTGCTCACGGACCATCCCGCCGAGCGGTTCGCTCCCGGGGCCGTCCTCCATCGCGAGGGCGACGACGCGCCGCTCACGATCGTCTCCGCCGTCGCCATCCCGGACGGGCCCGGCTGGCGCCTCCAGTTCCGCGAGGTCCTGGACCGATCGGCCGCCGACACGCTCCGTGGCGCGTATCTCGAGGCCGCGCTTCCCGCGGCCGGGCTCGCGCGCGGTGAGTACTACTGGCACGAGATCATCGGGACACCGGTGACGGACGTCGCCGGCCGCGCGCTCGGGACCGTTCGGGACATGTACCGGGCAGGAGGCGCGGAAGTGATGGTCGTTGCCGGCGGGCCACTCGGCGAGTTCGATGTTCCCGCCGTCCGTGCGTTCGTCCGGATCTTCGCCCCGAAGCGCGGCGAGATCGTCGTCGACGCCGAGGCCCTCGACCTGGCGCCGGTTCGGCACGGCGTCGCGGCACCGGATCGCGCGCCTCGGAAGGCCCGGAAGGCGCGGCCGCGGCGCGAGGATCCCGCGTTGGACGCCGCGGCGACTGGGGATGCCGGGGATGCCGCAGAGACTGCAGCGCCGGCCGCGCCAGCCGCGACCGCCGATGCCGGTGCGCCCGAGGCGGACCCCTCGTGACCCTCGAGATCGACGTCCTGACGCTCTTCCCGGCGATGTTCGAGGCGCCGCTCGGCGCGAGCATTCCGGGCCGGATTCAGGAGCGCGGCCTCGCCACGATCCGCATCCGCGACCTCCGGGAGTGGGGGATCGGGCGCCATCGCAGCGTCGACGACTACCCGTACGGCGGGGGAGCGGGAATGATCCTCCGCCCGGAGCCGGTCGCTGCCGCGCTCGATGCGGTTCGGACGCCGGACAGCACCGTCATCCTCCTCGACCCGGCAGGCGAGCCGTTCCGCCAGGCCCGGGCCGCGGACCTCGCGACGCGTCGCCACCTCGTCTTCCTGTGCCCGCGGTACGAGGGCGTGGACGAGCGCATCCGCTCGATGGTCGATCTCGAGCTCTCGATCGGCGACTACGTCCTCACGGGCGGGGAGCTGCCCGCGCTCGTCATCATCGACACGATCATCCGGCTGCTTCCCGGCGCGATCGACGAGGCATCGACGGCCGAGGAATCGTTCGGTGCGGGACTCCTCGAATATCCGCAGTTCACGCGCCCGGCGACGTTCGGCGAGCAGTCCGTCCCGGACGTCCTCGTGTCCGGCGATCACGGCGCGGTCGCGCGATGGCGATTGCGGGAGTCCCTGCGCCGGACCCTCGAGCGCCGGCCGGACCTGCTTGCGGACCGGACGCCATCGCGCCAGGAAGCGGCGCTCCTCGAGGAGCTCAAGGCGGAGCTGCCGGACTGAACGTCGCCTCGTCGCGCGGTCCGGATGGCGGCGGGCTGATGCTATACTCCGCACTCGGTCGCTCAGCCAGCGGCCGTTTTCCACGCCCCACCACGCAGCCAACGGCTGCCCACCGAGTCAGGATCAGCCGCGTGAACGTGCTCGACGAGATCGTCCAGGAACAGCTCCGCACGGACCTGCCGGAGCTCGCGACCGGTGACACCGTCCGCGTCTCGGCGCGGGTCGTCGAGGGCAACCGCGAGCGGATCCAGGTGTTCGAGGGAACCGTCATGCGGCTTCGTGGCGGCGGGATCACTCGCTCGATCACCGTCCGGCGCATCGCGAGCGGCGTGGGTGTCGAGCGGACCTTCAAGATCAACAGCCCGCGGATCGACAAGATCGAGGTCGTCCGTCACGGCCAGGCCCGCCGCGCGCAGCTGTACTTCCTCCGCAAGCGGATCGGCAAGGCCGCGACGTTGCGCGAGCGACGACCGAACGCCTGACGGCGACAGACCGCCTGACGGCAACCGAAGACGACGACCCGACCCCGCTCCGGCGGGGTCGTTCGATTCTGCGCGGCGGTGGTGAGCGCGGTTCGGTACCCTTGCCCGCGATGGCGCCGATCGTCCCGAGCCTCCGCTTCGAGCGCCCCTTCTGGCGGCAGGGCGTCGGGCGCGTCGTCGGCGTGGACGAGGTCGGGGTGGCACCAACCTGTGGCGCCGTCGTGGCGGCCGCGGTCATCATGCCGCCGAACTGCCACAGGATCCCCGGCGTGCGCGACTCGAAGACGCTGTCCGCGGGGCAGCGCGAGCGCCTCGCACCGATCATCCGCCGTCGCGCCGTCGCGGTCGGCGTCGGGGCGGCATCCGTCGCGGAGATCGACCGCCTCAACATCTATCACGCGACGCACCTCGCGATGCTCCGGGCGATCGCGCGCCTCGGCGGCCACGACCACGTCCTCGTCGATGGCAACCGGATTGCCAGGTTCGAGGAGCACGTCGGCCCGTACACGGCGATCGTCGATGGCGACGCGAAGGCGTACTCGATCGCCTGCGCTTCGGTCGTCGCGAAGGTCGTCCGCGACCGGATGATGGCGCGGCTCGCGGTCCGCTACCCCGGCTACGGCTGGGAGCGCAACCAGGGCTACGCAACGCTTGAGCACCGGACCGCGATCCGGCTCCTCGGACTGACGCCGTTCCACCGGCGCAGCTTCCTCGCGCTCCAGCGGACGCTCGCCGGCGACCAGGCGTCGCTCGACCTGTTCGGCGACGAGGCCGCGGAGCTGGTCGCGGATGACGCCGGTTCCGTGGAGCTCGCGGACGTGGCGGCGGACGCGCTCGAGCTGGTCGGGGCAGCCGGCTGACGGTCGCGTCGCGGCTGGGGCGAGAGCCTCTGCAACAGACCTGTTAGACCCGCCTCCGCTCGCCCGGCCCTGCTGCCCCGGGACAGCCGTACGGTCAGCCCTTCCCCATCAGGAAGCGAGGCTGCCATGGACCGGGTGCTGCAGGGAACCGTTGCCGTCGTCACCGGCGCATCGAGCGGAATCGGGCGCGCGACCGCGCTCGAGCTGGCGCGTCGCGGCGCCTCCGTCGTCGTCGCCGCGCGGCGCGACGAGCCGCTCGCGTCGCTCGTCGAGGAGTGCCGTCAGGCGGGCGGCGATGCACTCGGGCTCGTCGCGGACGTGACCGACGAAGCGGCAGTGGAGCTCCTCGCGCGCTCCGCGGTCGAGCGGTTCGGGCGACTCGACGTCTGGGTCAACAACGCCGGCGTGACGATCTTCGGCACGCTCGAGGAGACGCCGATGGAGTCGATCCGGCGGATGTTCGACGTCAACGTCTTCGGCTACCTCAATGGCGCCCGCGCCGCGCTCCGGATCTTCCGCGAGCAAGGCCGCGGGACGATCATCAACAACGCCTCGATGATGGGCAAGGTCGCCGCTCCCTACCAGGCGCACTACGCGATGACGAAGGCGGCGATCGTCGCGCTCGGCGAGGGGCTCCGCGAGGAGCTGATGGACGACCCGGGGATCGATGTCTGCACCGTCATGCCGGCATCGATCGACACGCCGTTCTTCGAGCACGCGGCAAACTACGCCGGCCGGGCGCCGCAGCCGCCGGGACCCGTCTACTCGGCCGAGGAGGTCGCCCGGACGATCGCGGATTGCGTGACCAGCCCCCGGCGGGAGGCGTTCGTGGGCGGCGTGGGCAGGATGGCGTCCGTCGTTCGCCGGGTGTCGCCCGCGGCATGGGAGACGATGGCGGCGCGGCAGATCCCGCGCGAGACCTTCGCCGATGCCCCGGCGCCACGCTCGGACGGCAACCTGTTCCAGCCGCTGGCATCAGGGACCGGCGTGTCCGGCGGCTGGGACGCGGACGCCGCGGCGACGAACGTTGCCCGGTACGTCGGCGCGGGGGTCGGCGTCGCGGCGGTGATCGGCGCCGGGATGTGGCTCCGGACGCGACGTTGACGGCGCGCGCGAGTGGCGGCGTTGCGGAAGGCGAGGGATTGCGCGCAAAGCCGCCGCGAAGTGGGGGATACATCCGGGTAGAGCGCCTCTCGCGATGATCACCCCGTGCCAGGAACCCGCCGTGCCGTAGCGTCCACCGGCGCGGCGGGTTCCCGGACGCCGGCGCAGGTGTCGGGCGACGCGGCGGAGGCGCTCGTGGCGACCCGGCTCTCGCGCGGCGGCTGGACGATCCTCGGGACGAACGTCCGGGTCGGCCGGGGAGAGCTCGACATCGTCGCCGTCGATCCGGGACCACCGGCGGAGCTCGTGATCGTCGAGGTCCGCTGGCGGGGCAGCCGCGCGTTCGGGCTGCCGGAGGAGTCGGTGGACTGGAGGAAGCGGCGTCGCCTTCGCGAGGCGGGGTTCGGTCTGGTCGAGATTGGCTCGTTCCCGGACGGTCGTACCGTTCCGCGGCTGGGCGTGCGGTTCGATCTCGTCCTGGTCGAGCCCGCGGCGGCGCCGGATCCCGAGCTCCGGATCCGCCATCATCGGAACGTGCTGGGGTCCTGACGCCCGCAAGCGACAAGCTCGCCCGGCCACGGATTGAGGTCCCGGGAGGCGCTCGTCGTCCGGCCCGAAGAGGACCCTGTGCTAGACTTCGCGCCGGCCGCGAACCGTCGTGGCCGTCCCCCGACGCCTGCGGCCGACCGGCCGTGGAGCACACACGCGGACTGTTCCGACCGGGACGGTGCCGGATCGACAGTGGCTCGGATCGGAGCTCACGGTCGCAGCCGGCCCCCGGCGACGAGGTCCGCGGAGGAACGAACCGAACAGGAGGTCGCTCACCGTGCCGTCCGTCTCAATGCGGCAGCTTCTCGAGGCCGGAGTCCACTTCGGCCACCAGACGCGCCGCTGGAATCCCAAGATGCGCCCGTTCATCTTCGCGGAGCGCAACGGGATCCACATCATCGACCTGGCCCAGACCGTCAAGCGGCTGGACCTCGCCCTCGAGGCCGTCCGGGAGACCGTCGCTCGCGGCGAGGTCGTCCTCTTCGTCGGGACGAAGAAGCAGGCCCAGGAGCCCGTCGCCCAGGAAGCGACCCGAGCCGGGATGCCGTACGTCAACAAGCGCTGGCTCGGCGGCATGATGACGAACTTCGTCACGATCAAGAAGCGGATCGGGCTGCTCGAGCAGCTCGAGGCGCGCCAGCAGGCCGGTGACTTCGATCGCCTCGCCAAGAAGGAAGCCGCGAAGCTCACCGAGGAGCTGAACAAGCTCGACATGATGCTCGGCGGAATCCGGAAGATGAAGCGGCTGCCTGGCGCGATCTTCATCGTTGACCCGCACCGCGAACGGATCGCCGTGACCGAGGCGAACAAGCTCGAGATCCCGGTCATCGGGACGGGTGACACGAACGTCGACCCGGACGAGCTCGACTTCATCATCCCGGCCAACGACGATGCCATCCGCTCCATCCGGCTCCTCTGCTCGCTCGTCGCTGATGCGGCGATCGAGGGCGCCGAGCAGCGGGCAGCGCGCTCCGTCGAGCCCGAGCCCGAAGCCGCCTCCGCGGAACCCGAGTACGAGGAGGCAGAGGCCTCCGATGCGCTCGTCGCGGCCCTCGCGGGCGGCGCCGCGCTGACGTTCGAGCCGGACGTCGACGAGGACGAGGATCTGCTTCCGGGCGCGCGCGCCGCACGTGCGGAAGCCGCAGTCGCGGAGCCGACCGAGGCGACCGCCGACGAGATCGCCGCGGAGCTCGCCCGGGAGGCCGCCGAGAAGGCGGAAGAGGCCGAGACGCCGGCCTGACGAGGAGGCCGCCCCTTGCGGCCGGACGAAGACGACTACGGCGGGGCGGGTCATCCGCGTCGCGACACAGGAGCCAGGACGAGCATGACGATCATCTCCGCGGACGCCGTCAAGGAGCTCCGCGAGCGAACCGGCGCGGGCTTCATGGACTGCAAGCGCGCGCTCGAAGAGGCGGGTGGCGACATCGATCGCGCCGTCACGCTGCTCCGCGAGCGCGGGCTGGCGGCGGCCGCCAAGAAGGCCGGCCGTGACGCCCGCGAGGGCCTGGTCGGCAGCTACATCCACACCGGCGGCCGCGTCGGCGTGCTCATCGAGGTCAACTGCGAAACGGACTTCGTCGCGCGGACGGAGGAGTTCCAGAAGCTCGTCCGGGACCTCGCGGTCCAGGTCGCCGGCATGGCCCCGCGATACGTCGACGCCGATTCGATCCCGCCGGCTGAGCTCGAGGAGAAGCGTCGCGAGCTCGAGTCGACCGACGCGGTACAGAAGAAGCCGGAGAATCTGCGGCCGCAGATCGTCGAAGGCCAGCTGAAGAAGTGGTACAAGGAGGTCTGCCTCCTCGAGCAGCCGTTCCGCGACGAGGAGCGTTCCGTGCGTGACCTCGTGACGGAGCGGATCGCGACGATCGGCGAGAACATCCGGGTCCGCCGCTTCACGCGGTACGCGCTCGGGGAGGAGCTGTGACCGAGGCCGTCAGCGCCGTCCGCGGGACGGACCGCGAGGAGCTCCGCTACCGGCGGATCCTCCTGAAGCTGTCCGGCGAGGCGCTGCTCGGAGACCGCCAGTACGGCGTCGATCCAAAGTTCTGCGCGTTCATCGCGCGGCAGGTCGCGGAGGTTCACCGCCTCGGCGTCCAGGTCGGGATCGTCGTCGGCGGCGGGAACATCTTCCGTGGCCTTGCCGCAGCTGCAACCGGGATGGATCGCGCAACGGGTGACTACATCGGAATGCTCGCGACCGTGATGAACGGGCTCGCGCTCCAGGACGCGCTGGAGCGGGCCGGCGTCCAGACCCGGGTGATGAGCGCGATCGCGATGAACGAGGTCGCGGAGCCATACATCCGCCGCCGCGCCGTCCGCCACATGGAGAAGGGCCGCGTCACGCTGTTCGTCGCCGGCACCGGGAACCCCTACTTCACGACGGACACTGCCGCGGCGCTCCGGGCCGTCGAGGTCCAGGCCGAGGTGCTCCTGAAGGCGACGAAGGTCGACGGCGTCTACGACGCGGACCCGATGAGCCACCCGAACGCCCATCGCTACGACCACCTCGAGTACGCCGATCTCCTCCGCGATCAGCTCAAGGTCCTCGATGCCGCAGCCGTGTCCCTGTGCATGGAGAACGACCTGCCGATCGTCGTCTTCGATCTCAACAAGCCGGACAACATCACCCGGGTCGCGCTGGGCGAGCCGGTCGGGACCCTCATCACCGGCTCCGCTGCGGGAGGCGTGCGCGCGTGAGCGCCGAGGTCCTGAGCACCGCCGAGCACCGGATGGCGCGGGCCATCGAGGCGATGCAGCGCGACTTCCAGGCGGTGCGGACGGGCCGCGCGTCGACCTCGCTCGTCGAGCGGATCCTCGTCGACTACTACGGGACCGAGACGCCGCTCAACCAGCTCGCCGGGATCAGCGTCCCCGAGGCACACCAGATCGTGATCCAGCCGTGGGACCGCGGCGTCCTCGGTGCCATCGAGAAGGCGATCACGAAGAGCGACATCGGCCTGATGCCGAACGTCGACGGGACCGTCGTCCGGCTGAACATCCCGCAGCTGACCGAGGAACGTCGCAAGGACCTCGTTCGGGTCGTCCACAAGCGGATGGAAGAGGCAAGGGTCGAGATCCGCAACGTCCGGCGCGAGGCAGCGGACGCGCTCCGCAAGGAGGAGAAGGACGGCTCCGTCGGCGCGGACGATGCGCGTCGCCAGCTCGAGGCGCTCCAGAAGACGACGGATCGCTTCACCGCGGAGGTCGACCGGCTCGGCGGCGTGAAGGAACAGGAGGTCCTCGAGGTCTAGTGGCCCGCGCACCGCTCGCTCGACCGACCGATGCGCCGCCGATCGCCCACGGCGACGCGAGCCACAAGACGCTTCCGCCGGCGGCCTCGGCCCCGGCCCCGGCCGACGCCGAGCCGCTCGTTGCCCCGACGGAGCTCCCACGCCACGTCGCGATCATCATGGACGGCAACCGGCGCTGGGCACGCAACCAGGGACGCGCCGAGATCGAGGGTCACGCTGCGGGCGTCGAAGCCATCCGGACGCTCCTGCGCCACGTCGTGAAGCGCGGGGTCCCGGTCCTCTCCCTCTACGCGTTCAGCCGCGAGAACTGGGCCCGCTCGGATGACGAGGTCACGGGCCTCTTCGGGCTCCTCGAGCAGGCGATCCGGAGCGAGACCGCCGAGCTTCGCGAGCAGGGCGTGCGGGTCCGACTCCTCGGCCGGATGGACGAGCTGCCGGAGGAGACGCGACGGTCGATCGGCGAGGCGCTCGACGAGACCTCGGCGGGGGAGCGGCTCCTCCTCAACGTCGCCTTCAACTACGCGGGCCGGACGGAGCTCGTCGACGCGTTTCGCCGCCTGATGGCGAGCGGGGTCGATCCGAATACCGTCGACGAGAGCACCATCTCCGCGGCGCTCTACACCGCCGGGATGCCGGATCCCGATCTCGTCATCCGGACCGGCGGCGAGCAGCGACTGTCGAACTTCCTCATCTGGCAGTCCGCCTACGCCGAGTTCTATTCCTGCGAGGTGCTCTGGCCGGATTTCGGCGCCGACGCCTTCGACGCCGCCCTTCTCGAGTTCGCGCGCCGCACCCGACGCTTCGGGCGCTGACGGGCGGCCGCGGTGCTCCGCACGCGGGTCCTGACCGCGGTTGTCCTCGTGCCCGTGCTCCTCGGCGTCCTCATCCTCGGTGGCGTCTGGATTGCGGTCCTCGTCGCCGTCGCCACGGGGCTCGCCGCGATCGAGGCGTTTCGGCTCCTTGACGCCGCCGGGTTCCGGTCACTCCCGACGATCGGCGCGGTCGTTGCCGTCGCGGCCGTCGTCGCGGCCGCGGTCCCGAACGCGATCTTCGGCCTTGACGCGATCGTTGCCGGGCTCGGCGTGATCGCGGTTGCCGTCGCCGCCTTCCGGATGCTCGACCCGCGCGACGGGCTCCGTGCCTGGATGGCGACCGTCTTCGGGGCGACGTATGTCGCGCTCCTTGCGTTCGTCGTCCGGCTCGGCCACGCCGCCGCGCCACTCCCGCCGACGGCGGCGTTCGCCCCGTTCGGTGCCGAGCGCGGCTGGATCCTGCTTCTCCTCCTCGCGGTCTGGGCGTACGACACCGGCGCCTACTTCAGCGGCCGCCGTTTCGGGCGCCGCCGGTTCCTCACGCACCTCTCGCCGTCGAAGACCTATGCCGGACTCGTCGGCGGGGCGATCGCCTCGAGCGTCGTCGTCGCCGCGATGCTCAGCGCGCTCGGCCAGCCGCCCGTGGCCGCGATCGTTCTCGGTCCCGTTCTGGCGCTCGCCGCGCAGGCAGGCGACCTCGCCGAATCCCTCCTGAAGCGGGCCGCCGGCGCCAAGGACAGCGGGTCGCTGATCCCCGGCCACGGTGGCATCCTCGACCGGATCGACTCGTTCCTCTTCGCGGCACCCGTGCTGATGGTCTATGTCGTCGCTGTCGCCGGGCGCTGACGCTCCGGCCCGGCGCGGCGTCGCCGTGCTCGGCTCGACGGGGTCGATCGGGCGGCAGGTCCTCGACGTCCTCGACGCGCTCCGGGAGGAGTTCCGCGTCGTGGCCCTTGCGGGCGGCGCGAACGCGGCGTTGCTCGAGGAGCAGGCTCGGCGGTTCGGCCCGTCGATCGTCGCGCTCGGTGACCCCGCGGCGACGCGGCGGCTGGCGCTCCCGGCCGGCGTCCTGCCGGAGACCGACGAAGCGGCACTGCTCGACTTCGCCACGCGCGATGACGTCGACATCGTCGTCGTCGGCACCTCCGGGATGGTGAGCCTCCGGCCCGTGCTCGCGGCACTTGCCGCCGGGAAGGTCGTCGCGACCGCGAACAAGGAGACGCTCGTCGCCGGCGGCCACCTCGTCATGCCGCTCGCGGCGGAGCTCGCGAGCCGGCGGCGGTCCGTCGATGCCGGCGATCCACTCGGGTCGCAGCTTGGCTGGCTCCGCCCGATCGACTCGGAGCACTCCGCCATCTGGCAGTGCCTCGCGGGAGAGGGGAGGGCCGGCGTCAGCGGGCTCGTCCTCACGGCATCCGGTGGCCCGTTCCTCGACGCTCCGGACGACCTCTCTGCGGTGACGCCGGCGATGGCGCTCCACCACCCGACATGGACGATGGGGGCCAAGATCACGATCGATTCGGCCACCCTCGCAAACAAGGGGCTGGAGGTGATCGAGGCGCACTGGCTGTACGATGTCGAGTACGAGGCGATCGAGGTGGTCATCCACCCCCAGAGCGTCGTCCACTCCGCCGTCCGCTTCGTCGACGGCTCCCTCAAGGCCCAGCTGGGCACCCCTGACATGCGACTTCCGATCCAGTACGCACTCACGTTTCCGGACCGCCGCCCGTCGCCTGCGGCGGCACCGGATCTCGTCGCCACCGCCCGGCTCGACTTTCGCGCCCCGGACGAGGCGCGGTTTCCGGCACTCGGCATCGCGCGCGCCGCAGGCCAGTCCGGCGCGCGGGCGAGCGCGGCACTCATCGCGGCGGACGACGTCGCGGTCGAGCGCTTCCTTGCGGGGAGCCTCGACTTCGCGGGCATCCCGCGCCTTCTGGCGGCGGCCGTGTCCCGGTTCGGCGCCGGTGCGATGCAACCCGATGTCGACGAGCTCGAGGCACTCGATCGGGAGGTCCGCGACGCATTCGCCCGCGGGCCGCTTCCGGCGGGAGCGTGATGGCCCTCGCCCAGTCCGCGATCACGATCG
>DASWSI010000374.1:0-5291 GCA_036402715.1 Candidatus Limnocylindrales bacterium | reverse complement strand
CGGCAGGAACGCGTCGCCGCCTGCCGTGATCGCCGCGTCGCGGTCCGACTTCAGAACGCTTGCGCTCATGATCAGGACCTTCGGACGAGCATCACCGCGCGCCGCGGCGAGCTCCCGGGCGAGGTCGAGCCCGTTTCCGTCCGGTAGGCGGACGTCGAGAATGATCACGTCGAAGTGGGCGTCGCGAAGCGCCTGGCGGGCGGCGGCCAGATTGACCGCCTCGGTCAAGTCGACGGCGTACGCCTGTTCCCTGGCCCGCGAGAACACGGCCCGGAGAAGCGCTCGGTTCACCGGCTCGTCCTCGACCACCAGGACTCGCATCCTGTGGGTCACGAGGTCAGCTGGGGCCGGGCGAGGCCGGCGTCAGGCAGGACCGTGGTCAGCCACGTCCGAAGGCCGGCGGACGCGCTCTCGCCCTTTCCGACGAGGCCGAGGATTCGGCCGTTCAGGCGCGACTTGTCCGCGTCGGTCAGCGCGTGCGCCGTAAGGACGAGGATCGGGACCGAGGCGGTGTTCGCGTCGTGACGGAGGCGCTCGATGACCTCGAAGCCGTCCATGCCGGGCATGAGGAGGTCGCAGATCACGAGGTCCGGGACGGCTTGCCCCGCGATCGCGATGCCGGCAAGACCAGAGGCCGCGCGGGTCACGCTGAAACCGAGTGGAACGAGACTCTCCTCGATCAGGTCGAGCGATGCCTCGTCGTCGTCGATGGCAAGGATCTTCGTCCCGGCTTCTCGGACATTCGCCCGGATCGCGTGCCTCGCCAGCCGGCTCACGAGGGCGTCGCGCTCGACCGGCTTGAGGAGGTAGTCGACCGCTCCGAGCGCCATCCCGACCCCGCGCTCGTCGACGACCGTGACGATGATCACGGGGATGTCGCGAAGCGCAACGTCGGACTTCAGGCGGCGCAGCACCTCCCAGCCGTCCATCCCCGGCAGGAGCACGTCGAGGAGGATCGCTGCAGGCGCGGCCGCGTGGGCGAGGGAGAGCCCAGTCTCGCCGTCCGGGGCAACCCGGACTCGGTGACCCGACTCCTCGAGGTACGCCTGCAACAGCCGGACGGAGCTTGGCTCGTCCTCGATGATCAGGACGTCGCCGCCTGCAGGGGCAACGATCACCGGCGATGGCGTCGCGCTCTCAACCTGGCTTACCCGGGCGTCCGGGAGGACGACCGTGAACCGCGACCCGATGCCGACGGTCGATTCGAGCTCGAGCCGGCCGCCGTGGGCCTCGACGAGGCGCTTGGTGAGGGCAAGGCCGAGGCCCGTGCCGCCCTCCTGGTCCGCTCGCTCCCCGACCTGCCTGAACTCTTCGAAGACATGTCCGAAATCGGCCTCGGCGATCCCGACGCCGGTGTCCTCGACCGTGACGCGAGCCGCGCCTCCGCTGCTCGCGACGCGAACCGAGATCGAGCCCTCGGGCGGCGTGTACTTGATGGCGTTCGACAGCAGGTTGTACAGGATCTGGCGCAGGCGGCCGGCGTCCGCCTCGACGACGATCGAATCACCCGACACGTCGATCCGCTGCCGTTTCCTGTCCGCGAGTGGTCGCAGCCCCGCAACCGACTCGACGACGGCGTGTGACAGGTCGACCGGCTCGACGCTCAGCTCGAGCCGACCCGCCTCGACCTTGGCGAGGTCCAGGATGTCGTTGATGAGCCCGAGAAGGTGCGCGCCCCCAGAGCGGATGTGGCCGATCCACTCGGTCGGGACCGTGATCGACCCCGACTCTTCCGGCTCGCCGGCCATCAGCTCGCTGAAGCCGATGATCGCATTGAGCGGGGTCCGGAGCTCGTGGCTCATGCTCGCGACGAAGTCGCTCTTCGCGGCGCTCGCGGACCGCAGCGCCGCAACCGTCTCCTCGAGACGGACTGTCAGGCGCTCCTGCTCGGCCAGGATCTCGCGGCGCTCGACGAGGTAGGCGGACCGGATCGCGAGGGCCGCCACGAGCGCGGCATCGTCGCTGTCGAAGAGGCTCGGCCGCTGCCGAAGGAGGACGACCGCGCCTGTCGCGACGCGGTCGGTCACGAGAGGCACGACCTGGGCGGCGTGGGTCCCGGTCCGGTCCAGCAGATCCCTCGCGACGACGTCGTGGCCCTTGCCGGCGATCAGCGACTCGAGCCCCTCCTTGTCGTATGCACGATCAAGAACGTCCATGTCAGCGGTCGTGGCAACGACCACGAGTCGGGACTCGCGGTCGACCTGGACGACGACGACGGCACTGCTCGTGAGTCGCGCGACGGACGTGGCGAACTGGCTCCACAGGGCGCCGGCATCGACGATCGCGGGGGCCGCGAGGAGTCGCTCCCCCTGCGTGTAGGCCGCGGTTGCCTGCCAGTACTCGCGAAGGCGACGAGGAGGGAGAAAGGCGATCCAGTAGCCGCCGAGCGCGAAGAGCGCGATGACTCGCACGACAGGGGTCGTCTCGGCGACGTGGGCTACGGCACCGACGCTCGCAACGACAAGGACGGACGCGACAGCGGCCGTCGCGAACGCGGCGACGGCGAGGCGGACCCGCGCCGATCCATTACGGCGGATCGCCTCTCGACCGAGATACGCCGCTGCCACGGTCTCGGTGATGACGAAGTCTGCGGCGGCCGCCAGCGCAAAGGCTCCAGCGGACTGGCCGAGCAGGACAACGGGGATGGCCGTCACGGCGTAGACGAGGACCGCCGCGATGAGAAGCAGCCGCGGTACGGGCCGGATGTCCGCGACGAGCTTCAGGGCGAAGACCGGCTGCGCGAGCAGCACGAGGCTCGACACCTGTGCGAGGCCGATCGGTGCGCTAGCGAGGAGCTGGGTCGCCAGTGGGACGAGAAGAATCACGGCGAACGGAGCGAACACCAGGGCGACGTCGCGGGCCACCACGCTCCGCTCCGCAACGGCTCTCCACGCCGACCATGCCAGGAGCACAAGGAACAGGACGAGCGTCGTCGCGTTGAGGAGATCGGACACGGAGCAACCCCGGGAGTTCGGGCTGAGACGCCCGTTCGAGGAGGTTGCCGTGCGCCGAACCACGGCCGCGACGACGGAGAAGTCCGCACGCGGCGTCCGAAAGTACCCGCGAGCCCGCCCAAACGTCGCGGAACGGTGAGAGCACGCCCGGGCGAAGCAGACTGTCGGAAGGTGGACCCGCTCGTCGCATCAGGCATGGAGGCGTTCGGCTGATGACGACATCACCCGGGACCGAGACGCCGATCATCGTTGCCTGGTCAGGTAGCCCTCGGACGCAGCCGCTCCACGCCATCGAGGATCAGGTCGAGCCCGAACTCGAACTCGTCGCGGCCCTGTTCCGAGTGCGGCTCGAGGTGCCACCTCGCGTGCGTCGCGAGATGCGGGTAGTCGTCGATGCGAATCTCGCGCAGGTAGGCAGCCAGGTCCTCGCCTGAGAGGACGGTCCCCCTCGAGTAGCCGGCCTCCCACAGCGTGAAGCCGAGGATGTGGCTGTCGAGCGCGTGATACGCGAGATCCATCAGCTCGCCCGGGAGGCCCGCTTCTTCGAGTCGCCCGAGCAGCGCGTCGATCAATCGGAGGCGCGCTCGCGACGGCTTCGGCGTGGACATCAGCGGCTGGCATGCCCACGGATGGGCGCGGAGCACGCGATAGGCGGAGATCGCCGACGCGCGGATCGGTGCGCGCCAGTCGTCGCCCTCGGTCGGCGGCAGCTCGATCAGCTCGGCGACCCGCTCGACAAGCGCGTCCAGCAGCTCGTCGCGCCCGGGCGTGTAGTTGTAGAGCGACATCGGCTCCACGCCGAGCGCCCGCGCGAGGCCGCGGATTGACACGGCGTCGAGGCCATCCGCGTCCGCGATCGCCATCGCGGTCTCAAGCACGCGGTCGCGGCTGAGCGGCTGGCGTCGATTCTGACTTGCCACTTGACGAACCTTACGGTGTATGTCCAGACTTACGGTATAAGTCTACGCGCATCCGAACCGAGGGAACGCACCAGATGAAAGCCGTCGTCCTCCGCAGCTACGGGCCGCCGGAGGCACTCGCGTTCGTCGACCGCGCCGAGCCCGTGCCCGCGCCCGACCAGGTCGTCGTCCGCGTCATGACGTCATCCGTGAACCCCATCGACTGGCACCGAATGCGCGGGCGACCACTTCTCGTCCGGGCTTCCGAGGGACTGCGCCGGCCGAAGGACGAGCGCCTCGGTGCCGACTTTGCCGGGGTCGTCGAGCGCGTCGGCTCGGCGGTTTCGACTGTTCGTGTCGGCGACGAGGTCTTCGGTTTCGGAACCGGCGCATTCGCGGAGCTCATCGCCGTGAAGGCCGAAGGCGTGGTTGCGAAGCCGCCGAATGTGAGCTTCCCGGCCGCCGGCGTCGTCGGGGTTGCGGCGCTCACGGCGCTCCAGGGACTCCAGCATCACGGCCGGATCGCGGAAGGCCACCGCGTCCTCGTGAGCGGCGCCGGTGGTGGAGTGGGCAGCTTCGCGGTGCAGATCGCCAAGGCGCTCGGGGCGGAGGTCGTCGCGACAACGAGTGCCGACCGGATGGCGCTCGTCCGGTCGCTTGGGGCCGACGAGGTCCTCGACTATCACGTCACCGATCCAACCGAGAGGCGAGGGCAATTCGACCTGATCCTCGACGCGGGCGGGTGGTTGAGCCTGCGCGGGGAGCGTCGTGCCCTCAAGCCAGGCGGAACCGCGGTCCTGTCCGGTGGGGGGCGATCAGTCACGGGAAGCGCGATCATCGGTCGGATGGGAGGGGCGATCGCCCTGACGAAGGTGGGCTCGCGGCGGTTCGTCTCGTTCGTCGCACAACGGAACCAGGCGGACCTCGAGACCCTTCGGTCGATGCTCGAGGTCGAGGCAATCCGTCCCGTGATCGAGCGGACGTATCCATTTGCCGAGATCGCCGACGCGATCCGGTATCAGGAGACTGGCCGGGCGGCGGGCAAGGTTGCGGTCGCGATCCGCGCGGGCGCCGGCGGCGAGACCGAACGTCCTCCCGGCGGGAAGCGATGACGGTTCGGGGGCAAGGCTGTCCGCTCGGGTCGATCAGAAGCCGACCTGAGCGCCCGTTGGCACGTTGTCGACCGTGTCGCCGTAGGTTTCGGGTGCACACGGTTCGACGTTGCGGTCCTCGTAGCGCCAGCCGAGCACGTCCACGGGGATCTCACCGCGCCCGCTGACGCCTGGTCGTAGAGGTGTTCCGGTCTCCGACCGGTCCAGGTCGTCGCGCGTTTCGATTTTCGCGGCGCTTGTTGACATCCCCAGTTCGGCCCGCATAGGCTTCTGGAATACCGTTGTAAGAAACGCCTGTTCCGTTCAACGGTGCATCGGGTGGGTTC
>DASWSI010000373.1:0-8244 GCA_036402715.1 Candidatus Limnocylindrales bacterium | reverse complement strand
GTGCTGGCCGTCTGCGAACCGCGGAGCAGGAAGAGGTTCTGGCCGTAGCGGGCGAGCCGGTCGAGGGACGGCCGAAGGCGCGGGTTGTTGGCAAGCGTCGGGCCGGCCGGTCCATCGGCCATCCACGATCCGAGGATCTCCTTGCGGACGTCCTGGATCTTGATCGCGCCCGTCTTGTGCGGCAGGTGCGCGAGGGCGGATTCCATGGCGATGAGGCGGTTGAGCAGGTACTGCTCGTCGTGCTCGAAGCAGATGTAGAGGACGTTCGCCTGACCGCCCGAGGCGACGTTCCGCGCCATCTGGAGCGCCATCGTCGTCTTGCCGGTGCCCTGGGCGCCGCCGATGAGGAGCAGCTCGCCGGTTCGGAGCCCCGTGCCGATCGTCTTGTCGAGCGGCGTGAAGCCGAGCGGGACCGGCTGGTATTCGCCGACCTCGCCGGTCGTCACCTTGTCGTTCAGGTCAACGAGAACGTCGAGCGCCGAGCGGGGAGCCATGCTCCCATTCGCGGTATCGAGCCGCCAGCCCTGTTGGGACGCGGCAGCGATATCGACGGCCTCTGTGGTCACGAGCAGACGTCCTCCCGGTGGATGCGGTGGGTGCAGCGTAGCACCGGGTTTCGGCCGGACGACCGCCCGAGAGGGCCCTCGTCGTGACCCGAAGGTACCCCTCGCCGCGTGCTCCGCGAGCGCCGGGATCCGCCGCTCGACACGCCCGCAGCCGGCGCTCGACGGGTTGCCGCCGCCAGCCGGCCGGGCCGGAGGTCAGGCCGTCAGGTCGGTGGTCGCGAGCTCTTCCCAGAGCCGGGCGATCGCCCGGATTCCGCCCTCGTAGTTGGCGAGGACCAGCGACTCGTTCGGTGCGTGCGCGTTGTCGTCCGGGTTCGTGAAGCCGAACAGGACGACCGGCAGGCCGAGGATCGTCTCGAAGCTCGCGCAGACCGGGATCGAGCCACCCTCGCGGATGTACACGGGCGCCCGCCCGAACGTCGCCTCGATCGCCCGCGCGGCGGCCTTCGTCGCCGGGTGGTCCATCGGCGTCAGGCTCGGCAGCCCGGTCCCGATCAGCTCGACGGACGTCCGCACTCCCCGGGGCGCGATCGCAAGAACGTGGTCCCGGAACTGCTCGTAGATCCGCTCCGGGTTCTGGTTGACGACGAGCCGGCAGCTGACCTTCGCGTGGGCGTGGGCCGGGATGATCGTCTTGCTCCCCTCCCCCTGGAAGCCGCCCCAGATGCCGTTGACGTCGAGCGTCGGGCGGGCTCCGCGCCGCTCGAGCGTCGAGAAGCCCTCCTCGCCTGCGAGTCCGGCGAGCTGGGCGGTCGCCTGGTAGGTGGCGTCGTCGAACGGCAGGGCGGCGAACGCGGCCCGGTCCGCCTCGGACAGCGGCACGACGTCGTCGTAGAACCCGGGGACGAGGATCCGACCGTCGCGGCCCTTGAGGCCGGCGATGATCACGGCGAGGGCGTTCGCGGGATTCTCGACGGCGCCACCGAAGCTCCCGGAGTGGAGATCGACGGGCGAGACACTGACGTCGATCTGGGCGTACATCAGGCCGCGGAGACCGAGGGTGATCGCGGGCACGTTGCCTTCGAAGAACCCGGTGTCGCTGATGATCGCGACGTCTGCCGTCAGGCGCTCACGGTTGTCTGCCAGCCAGCTGTCGAGGTGCTCCGAGCTCGATTCCTCCTCGCCCTCGAACACGAACCGGAGGTTGAGCGGCAGCCTGTCGCGTGTCGCGAGGAGCGCCTCCGCGGCGCGGAGGTGCATGTGGATCTGGCCCTTGTCGTCCGCCGCACCGCGAGCGAGCATCCGGCCGTTGCGAACGACCGGCTCGAACGGCGGAGAGAGCCACAGGTCGAGCGGGTCGACCGGCTGGACGTCGTAGTGGCCGTAGACGAGCGCCGTCGGCGCGCCGTCGGCGTGGAGCCAGTCGCCATAGACGACGGGATGGCCCTGCGTCTCGGCAACCTCGACGTTCTCGATCCCCATCGCCCGGAGCTCCGCGGCGATGAACTCCGCGGCCCGGCGGCAGTCGGCCGCACGCTCCGGCAGCGTCGAGATGCTCGGGATCCGGAGGAATGCCTCGTACGAGGCCATCCGCCGGTCGCGGTTCGCGTCGAGGTACGTCTCGAGGGGCGTGGTCGGGGCCATCGGTCCTCCGCTCGGGTGCTGGTCCCCGGATCGTAGCGGCCGAAGCCGAACGGGGCGCGGCGCCGGCCGGTGCCGGGAATCAAAAGAGCGGGCCGTGGGCCCGCTCTTCGGTCTTCCGGGTTGCCGCCGTCTCAGGCGGGTTGCGGGTTCGGCTGCGGCGCGGTGCCGGGAACCGGCTGGCCGGGACCGACGACCGTTGGCCGTCGCGCCGGGCCGTGCATGTTCGGCTTCGGGGGAAGGTCCGTGAAGAGCTTCTCGAACTCCTCCGTGTCGACCGTCTCCTCGGCGATCAGCTTGGCCGCGAGCGCCTCGAGGCGGTCGCGGTGCGTCGTCAGGACGTCCATCGCCCGCTCGTAGGCGCGGTCGATGATCGCCCGGACCTCCTCGTCGATGGTCTTGGCGACCTCGTCGGAGTAGTTGCGCTGCTCGCCGATCTCGCGGCCGAGGAAGACGAGCTCGTCGCGCTTCCCGAAGGACAGCGGCCCGAGCTTGTCGCTCATCCCGAACTCGGTGACCATCCGGCGCGCGAGGTCCGTCGCCTTCTCGATGTCGTTCGAGGCCCCGGTCGTCGTGTCGCCGAAGATCATCCGCTCCGAGGCATTGCCGCCGAGAAGCCCCGCGATCTTGTCCTCGAACTCCGTCTTGGACTGGAGGTAGCGGTCCTCCGTGGGGAGGGCCATCGTGTAGCCGAGGGCCATGCCGCGGCTGATGATCGTCACCTTCGCCACCGGGTCGCACTTCGGCAGGATCCGCTGGACGATGGCGTGGCCGCCCTCGTGGTAGGCGATGATCAGCTTCTCCTCGTCCGAGATGACCCGGGACTTGCGCTCCGGGCCGGCGACGATCCGCTCGAGCGCCTCGGTGAACTCGGACATCCCGATCACCTTCTTGTTGCGCCGGGCCGAGAGGATCGCGGCCTCGTTCACGAGGTTGGCGAGATCCGCGCCGGAGAAGCCAGGCGACTGCCGCGCGACGTCCTCGACGTTGACGCTCTTGTCGAGCGGCTTGCCCTTGGTGTGGACCTTGAGGATCGCCGTCCGGCCCTTCATGTCCGGGCGGTCGAGGATGACCTGGCGGTCGAAGCGGCCCGGGCGCAGGAGCGCCGGATCCAGGACATCCGGGCGGTTCGTTGCGGCGACGACGATCACGTTCGTATTCGTGTCGAAGCCGTCCATCTCGACGAGGATCTGGTTGAGGGTCTGCTCACGCTCGTCGTGCGAGCCACCGAGGCCGGCTCCGCGCTGGCGCCCGACGGCGTCGATCTCGTCGACGAAGACGATGCACGGCGAGTTGCGCTTGGCCTGGTCGAAGAGGTCGCGGACGCGACTGGCACCGACGCCGACGAACATCTCGACGAACTCCGAGCCGGAGATCGAGAAGAACGGCACGCCGGCCTCACCCGCCACGGCCCGGGCCATCAGCGTCTTGCCGGTGCCGGGGGGTCCCACGAGAAGCACGCCGCGCGGGATCCGGGCTCCGAGCGAGTTGAACTTCTCGGGGTATTTCAGAAACTCGACGACCTCCTGGAGCTCCGTCTTCGCTTCGTCGACCCCCGCCACGTCGGCGAACGTCACGACGGTCTTGTTGCCGAGGAACATCCGCGCCCGGGACTTGCCGAAGCTCAGCGCCTGGTTATTCGTCCCCTGGGCCTGCCGCATCATGAAGAAGATGAAGCCGCCGATCACGAGGAGCGGCAGGAGGCCCGTCAGGAGGAGCCCGACCCACGAGGTGTCCGGGGCGGGCTTGACGTCGTAGACCGGCGGCGTGCTGCTGCCGGCCGCGGTGGTGATGTCCTTGAGGACGTCGTGGAGTCCGGGCACTCCCGGGATCGTGACGGTGTACTCCGGCTGGTTCGCCGCGCCGCCCTTGAGATCGACGGACAGGGTGTCCGACTGCTGGATGACCCGCTCGACCTTGCCGGCCTTGACGTCGTCGAGGAAGGCCGAGTAGGGCTGGGTCTTCGTCGTCTGGGACGACGAGATCCACGTGTACAGCAGCGCCACGGTGCCGATGACCAGCACCAGCATGACGATGCCGTTGCGGAAGAACTTGGGATTCAACAGAGCCTCCGGGGATGAACGGGACCGGTGACCGTGCACCGACCGCACGACGAGTATAGCGCCGGCCCTTTCAGCCCCCACCTTCGGTCAGGGGTGCGACGTAACAGGGTACGTTCGAGGGTGGGACGCGGATGAGCGCCGGGTGGCGCCCCCGTCAGGACGACCGGCGAGACGTGGTGGTAGCGGAGGGCGGATTCGAACCACCGACCAAGGGCTTATGAGTCCCCTGCTCTACCACTGAGCTACTCCGCCACGGGCTCATAGCGTACAACGGCGCCCTCGCGGGGCTCATTCGGCGGGCGGAGGCCGGAGGCGGGCGCGGCGCCCTCAGGAGGGCCGGCGGCTCTGCTCCATCGCGACCCGGGCGACCTTGACCGCAATGCTCCCGCCCGGCACGAGAAGGCCGACCGTGTCCGCCCCGATGTCGAACAGGGCATCGCGGCTGACGATCCTCGAGACGCGCGCGGAGAGGGCCGTTCCGGGCCGCATCTGGCCGGTCACCGCGTCGAGCTCGACCACGCCGCGCTTGTCCTTCGGCTTCCAGTGGAACTCGAACGCCCACCAGGGCCGGTAGTAGAGGTCGATGTTCTGGATCGTCATCGACTCCTCGGTGACGACGTCCGCCTGGACGGGTTTCATCATGCTGCCGAGGAGCTGCCGGACGACGAACGACGCGTGCTGCTCGGGCGAGACGACGATCGTGTTGTTCTCCGACAGGGTGGCGAGGTCGACGACCTCCTGGTGCGGCCCGGCCACGATCGTGGCGGCGTCGGCGACGGCCGCGCCGGTCACACCGTCCGTGAAGAGGCCGGCCGTGAACTCGTCGCGGCAGTGCTCGACCGTCGGGAGGACGAAGGTTCCGTGCCCGGTCGGCGCCCCGACCACGTAGTCCTGGCCGTTGACGCTGACCTGCCGGACCTCGGGGCCGCTCGTCGCGATCGTGTAGTCGTGCGAGCGCTGGTAGACGTAGCGCGCCTGGCAGGCGACGTGCCAGAACGGCTCGAGACGCCGCTGGGTGGCCACGAGCTCGATGTCGTCCGGCTTCGGCCGCTGGAGGAGGCTCCCGATCCCCGTCCCGAACGCCCCCGTCCGGCGATCCATCGCCCGCTGGCGGACCTCGTCGGCGCTCAGCCGCTCGTCGAGGACGAACACGTGCTGATCCGCGAGCTCGATGTCCATGCCGGCTTCCCTCCCTGGCCCCGACCGGCGGCGCGATCACGTCCGCCCTGCAACCTCGGTGCGGGCGCCATCATCGCCCGCGCGGGCCGAATGTCCAGCGGAATCGCCGCGTCCGAACCCCATTTCGGGCGACCGATCGGAAACCGCGCCATCATCGCGCCACTCGCACGGCCGCCCTGGCAGGAGGAAGTCTTGGACTGGCTCGACATCAGCGTCCCCGTCGAAGCCGCGATGGCGACGTTCGAGGGCGATCCCAAGGTCCGCCTCGAGCGCGTCCAGTCGCTCGACCGCGGCGATGTCTGCAACCTCACCCGGCTCGACATCGGCGCCCACAGCGGCACCCATCTCGATGCCCCGATCCACTTCCTCGAACACGGGTCGAGCTCCGAGGACATCCCGCTCGACGCGCTGCTCGGGCCGGCCTGGGTCGTCGACGCGCTCGACCAGCGCGGGCCGATCACTGCCGCGGACGTCGCGCGGTTCGACATCCCGGCCGGCGAGGCGCGGCTCCTCTTCCGGACGACGAACTCGGACCTGTGGGCGAAGCCCGGCTTCCAGGGCGGGTTCATCGGAATCGACGGCTCCGGCGCCGAGGCACTTGCCGCGCGGCGTCCGCGGCTCGTCGGCGTCGACTACCTCTCGGTGGCGCCGTTCGGCAACCCGACCGCGACCCACCGCGCGCTCCTGTCCGCCGGCGTCGTGGTGCTCGAGGGCCTCGATTTGCGCGGCGTGAAGCCTGGGGCGTACGAGCTGCTGTGCCTTCCGATCCGGCTCGTCGGCAGCGACGGGGTGCCCGCGCGCGCGATGCTCCGGCCTCGCGGCGGGTCCGCGGCATGAAGGCGCTCGCGGTCATCCCCGGCAAGCCGGACTCGATGCACCTTCGCGACGTCGACCCGCCGTCGCTCGACACCGTCCAGGGCGGGCGTGGCGCGCTCGTCGACGTCATCCGGGTGGGTGTCGACGGCACGGACAAGGAGATCGTCGAGGCGCTCTACGGCGAGGCGCCCCCGGGCGACGACTTCCTCATCACCGGGCACGAGAACCTGGGCCGCGTCGTCGAGGTTGGGCCGAACGTTCCGTCCTGGCTTCACCCAGGCCTCCTTGTCGTTTCCACGGTTCGCCGCCCCGGGCACTCGATCTACGACCAGATCGGGATGCAGGACATGACGACGGACGACACGTACCTCGAACGCGGGATCAACCGGATGCACGGCTATTTGACGGAGCGGTACGTCGAGGACGCGACGTACATCGTCCCCATTCCGGACTCGCTCGAAGGCGTCGCGGTCCTCCTCGAGCCGCTCACCGTCGCGGAGAAGGGCGTTCGCCAGGCGTTCGAGATCCAGCGCCGGCTCCGCGTCTGGCGGCCGGCGCGCGCGGCGGTCCTCGGGGCCGGGACGATCGGCCTCCTCGCGGCGCTCGCCCTGCGCCTCCGCGGCATCGAGGTCGCGGTCTACTCGCGGCGCGTCCCGCCGTACCGGAACAGCGATCTCCTCGAGGCGATCGGCGCGACGTACGTCAGCTCGACGAACACGCCGGCGGACAAGCTCGCCGCGGACCATGGCCCATTCGACGTCATCGTCGAGGCGAGTGGCTTCAGCCCGCTCGCTTTCGAGGCGGCGGGGATTCTCGGCCGCAACGGCGTCCTCGTCCTCGCCAGCGTGACCGGTGGCGATCGGACGACCGAGATCCCGTCGGATCGGATCAACCAGGGCTTCGTCCTCGGCAACAAGGTCATGGTCGGGACCGTGAACGCGTCGCGCGACGACTTCGTCACCGGCGTCGAGGACATGCTGCGGGCCGAGGCGTTCTACCCGGGCTGGCTCGGCAAGCTGCTCACGACGCCGATCGCCGGGCTGGAGTCGTACGCGGAGATGCTGAGCCACCTCCGCGACGACAAGGACGCGATCAAGGTGTTCGTCGAGGTGGCGCGGCCGGGCGCGACGCCGAAGGGCGGCTCCGGCGCCGCGAAGGGCAGCTCCGGCGCGGGCGGCGGCGCGCCAGGTTGACGAACGCCGATGCCGGTGCGGACGCGGCGCCGGCCGTCGGCGGCGGGGGCGACGCCGGCGCGGAGCGACGACGTCTCGTCGAGGCGCGCGACGCCCGGACGCCGTGGTACCGCTGGGGCCCGTACCTCGCGGAGCGCCAGTGGGGCACGGTTCGCGAGGACTACTCCCCGGGCGGTGATGCGTGGACGTACCTCACTCACGATCAGGCGCGCTCGCGCGCGTACCGCTGGGGCGAGGACGGGCTGCTTGGCATCAGCGACGACCACGCCCGGCTGTGCTTCGCGCTCGCGCTGTGGAACGAGAAGGATCCGATCCTCAAGGAGCGGCTCTTCGGCGTGACGGGGCCGGAAGGCAACCACGGCGAGGACGTGAAGGAAGCCTACTTCCACCTCGACGCCACGCCGACGGCGAGCTACCTCCGGGCGCTCTACCGCTACCCGCAGCGCGCGTTCCCGTACGCGGCCCTCGTCGACGAATCGCGCCGGCGCGGCCGGGACGACCCCGAGTACGAGCTCGCGGACACCGGCGCGTTCGATGATGACCGCTATTTCGACGTGGAGGTCGAGTACGCGAAGGCGGGCACGGACGACATCGCCATCCGGATCGCCGTGACGAACCGCGGTCCGGACGGGGCAGCGATCCACGTCATCCCCACGCTCTGGTTCCGCAACACGTGGAGCTGGGGGCGCGACGACCGCCGGCCCGTCATTCGGCCGGCGGACGCGAGCGCCGGCGGGGGCGACAACCAGGCATCCGGGGGCGACCAGGCGGCGGTTGCCGCCGAGTCGCGCGGTGTCGCGCTGATCGCGGACCACCATTCGCTCGGCGCGTACCGGCTCACGAGCC
>DASWSI010000372.1:0-2367 GCA_036402715.1 Candidatus Limnocylindrales bacterium | reverse complement strand
CGTTTCGGGCGCGCTGCAACGCGGGTCGCGGACCCCCTTCTCGATACACTCCCTCGATGGCGGCGGATGATCCTGCGGAGCACGAAACGGAGGTTGGGGACGTTCGCCCGGCGACGCCCGCGGAGGCGGTCGATGCGCGCGGCATGCACGCCGCGAACCGGGCGGCGTGGGACGAGGCCGCCGAGCGCTACGAGGGCTGGCTGGCCGAGGCCATCGAGCTCATCGGAGCGGGCGGGACGAACCTCTTCCCGGTCGAGATCGAGCTGATCGGCGATTTGCGCGGCTGCCGCCGCGCCATCCACCTCCAGTGCGCGGGCGGCCGTGACACGCTGTCGCTCTGGCGCCTCGGCGCCGCGGAGGTCGTCGGCGTGGACTTCAGCCCGCGGATGCTCGACCTCGCGGCGCGCCTCACGGCGGCAACGAAGGCACCGGCTCGGTGGGTGCTGTCCGATGTCCTCGACACGCCGCATGACCTCGATGGAACCGGCGACCTCGTCTACACCGGGCGCGGTTCGATCATGTGGCTGCAGGACCTCGACGGCTGGGCCGCGGTCATCGCGCGCCTCCTGTCGCCGACCGGCCGGCTCGTCATCTTCGAGGGCCACCCCGCCGAGTGGCTGTTCGACGTCGACGCCGACGGAACGTGGGTCGCGACCGACTACGACTACTTCGCGGGGCCGGAGGCCTCGAAGGGCTGGGCGCCGGAGTACATCG
The DNA here is from genome assembly GCA_036402715.1 of Candidatus Limnocylindrales bacterium. Classification (GTDB taxonomy): domain Bacteria; phylum Chloroflexota; class Limnocylindria; order Limnocylindrales; family CSP1-4; genus JACDAV01. Next base: position 1,653 of record DASWSI010000372.1, on the reverse strand, counting down.
ACCGGCTGTCGCTCGCGGACGGCGACCAGAGCTGGAAGTTCGCGCGGGCGTGGACGCTCGGCGAGATCATCACCGCGCTCCTCCGCGCCGGGCTGCGGCTCGAGCAGGTCGCCGAACACCCGATCGACTGGTGGGGCGGCCACGCCGACGTCCGCGACGACGAGCGCGGGCGGATCCCGCTGTCGTTCTCGATCGTCGGCCGGCGCGGCTCGCCCGAAGTCGCGGTACCGTGAGCGGCATGATCAGCCCCCAACGGTTTCCGATCCGCGTGGGCGCGCGGTCGCGGCCGCTCCTCCGACTGTTCGGCGTCAAGTCCGACAACGCGTGGGTCGACCTCGACGGTGACGTCGATGCCCGCTTCGGCACGTTTCGGCTTCGGACCCCCGTGACGAACGTCACGTCGTGGCGGATCGAGGGTCCGTGGCGGTGGATCACGGCCATCGGCGTCCGGCGGAGCATCCGTCACGGCGACGTCACGTTCGGGGGCAGCCCGCGCGGCGGCGTCCGGATGGACTTCCGCGAGCCCGTGCGGCTCGGCGTGTTCCACGTCCCGGCGCTCTACGTCACCGTCGAGGATCTCGACGGCCTGGCGGCCGCGCTCGCCGCGCACGGCGTCGCCGGCGAGGACGCCCGCAAGCGCTGATGGCCGCGGACGCGGTTGCCCGCCTCCGCGCCTTGTGCCTGGCGCTGCCGCACGTGACGGAACGACCGAGCCGTTTGCTCGAGTCGAGCGCCTAGCGCTCGTACCCGGCACGCCGCAGCGCCGGACGGCCGCCGGTGTGTACCCTCCGCGGATGCACCGATTTTCGTCCCGCCGGCGCCGGCCTGACGCTTCGCCCGCGGCCGATCCGCCCGCCGCCCCGGCGTCCCCCGTCGTCGCGGCGGAGCCGGAGCCCGGCCGCCGGAACCGCGGGTCGTTGCTTTGGCTCGTCGCCGCGATCCTCATCGTCCTGTGGGTCGGTCGCGCCGTCCTGGGCCCGTTCATCGTCGCCGCGGTGATCGCCTACGCCTTCAGCCCGCTCGTGACCGCGGGCGTGGAGCGGACGCGGTGGCCGCGCATCGTCGTCGTGGCGATCGAGTACGGGATCGCGATCGTCGTCATCGGCGGTCTCGTCGCCCTGCTCGCCGGTCGAATCGCCGGCGAGCTCCAGCTGCTCACGACGCAGGGCCCGGACGCCGTTGCGAAGACCCTGCGCGACGTCCTCGGAACGGACTCGATCTCGCTCGGTGGCCAGACGATCGCCGTCGCCGCGGTGGCGCGCCAGATCCAGTCGAGCGTCACGGGGCTGTTCGCGTCACCGGGCGACGCCGTGCATCTCGCGACCCAGGTCGGCGAGTTCGGGCTCGAGGCGATCCTGACGCTGATCGTGACGTTCTACTTCCTCGTCGACGGTCAGATGCTTCGCGACCGGACGGTCGAGCTGCTCCCGGCCGGCCAGCGCGCGCGGACCGTCGAGGTGCTGGCGCGGATCCACACGGTCCTCGGGAAATGGCTCCGGGGTCAGCTGCTGCTCATTGCGCTCGTCGCCACGATCGTCTACCTCGTCCTCGGGCCGATTCTCCACCTGCCGTACGCGCTCGCGATCGGCCTGCTGACGGGGATCCTCGAGGTGATCCCGCTCGTCGGGCCGCTCGTCGCGACGGTGATCGCCG
>DASWSI010000371.1:0-3078 GCA_036402715.1 Candidatus Limnocylindrales bacterium | reverse complement strand
ACTCAAACACCGTTGAGGGCAACCTCGTCCGGGTTCAAATCCCGGCTTCGGCACCATCAGGCGTGGACCAGCCCGGCGTCATCGACCGCTCGTCGGCAACGGAAGATGCCGGGACCGCGGAATTCCCGGATGCCTCCGGTTCGGTGGCTTCCTGGAACCGCCCGGCGCCGACCCACGCCACCGCCGCGCCGGCGAGCCAGGCCAACGGGTTGGCGATCGAAAAGAGGAACAGCGCCGAGGCGAGCCAGCGCCAGGTTCGGCGATCGAACGTGACCGCCGCCGCGACGAGCACGACGCTCGCGTACTCGTACCAGCTGACCGGCCACACGACGAGGGCTACGACGATCGCTCGCGCGAACGAGACTGCGGCGGTGTCTCGTCGCGCCGACCACCAGATGACGACCGCTCCGAGGAGGATGAGGACGGCGCTGGCCGGGATCGACCCGAGCAGCGACGCCGGGGCGAGGTTGAAGTCTCGGCCGAACGCCGGCTGCGCGCCCTCGAGGAGGCTCCGAAGGAAGTTGATGTACCGGTGCGGACCGAGCAGGTACGCCGACACGACGATGAGAACGGTCGCCGACGCGAGCGCCGCGATCAGGACGCGCCACTCCGCCCGGGCCGCCGACCGGACGAGGACGAGGCCGGGAAACAGCTTCACGAGTCCGCCGGCCACGAGCGCGACGCCGGAGGTTCCAGGCCGGCCGCGCCGCTCGAGCCACCAGCCGGCACCGAGCGCGAGGACGACGAAGCCCTGCTGGTTGCCGAGGAGGAGGACGGTCATCGCCGGGCCGAAGAGCGCCGCGACGAGCACGGCAACGACGATCGCGGGCAGGGGGCGCCGGCCGGAGACGGCACCGGACGCCGCGGCTGCGAACAGGATCCCTGCCGCCATCGCCGACAGGTTGATGATTCCCCACGCGATCGGCGTGTTCGTGAACTGGCCGCCGAGGAGGGGCGTGAACGGCGGCGGGGTGTAGTGCGCCAGGGGGTTCGACGGGTTGTTCGGGAGTGGCACGAAGTACATGTGCTGCCCGGTGACGAGGCGGTTCAGCGCCCAGCCGTAATTCCGCAGCTCCACGGAGATCCACTCGGGACTCGGGAAGTTGCGGAGCGCGGCGAGAACCGCGAGGAGCGCGAAGACCGCCACGGCGAATCGGTCGTTGCGGAACGCGCGGAGGCCCCAGACGGAACCAGGGCTCCAGGAACGGATGCGCTGAGAAGCGAGTCGAGTCGTCATTGCCTTGTCCGCGACGAGGACCGGGCCTGACGCAACCCCCCCGCGCGCCAAGGCGCAGGGTCGCTCCAAGGTCCACGAGTCGCCCGGATCGTATGCACCACGCCGATCGCGGCCTACCACTCGCGCGGCGGCCGGAACGCCGACATTGGTACTGGTCGGGGCCCGTGGCGCCGGGCGTCGACGACTGAATCGCCGGGAGCAGCCGCGGCCGCCCCGGGACTCACGGAACCCGCCGTCGCGCGACCGGCTGTACGATCGCGGCTGTTCAGCCAGCCGGCGGCCACGGGCCGCAACGCGAGGCCATCCATGCCCGATCCCGTCGACGAGCTCCGAGCCGTCTCCGACGAAATCCTCGAGGATGCGACGACGATGCGGTCGCTCACCGTCGAGAACCGCAGCCTGCCGGCCGGCAGCAGCCGCGCGCGCGACGTCGCATCGGCGATGGAGCGGGTCGCGCGACGGATCCTCGGTGGAGCCCGACGCGAGCATGCGCTCGTGTCGGAGGTCCACGGCCAGGCGCTCGAGGGCGGTCGGGACGCGCCGACCGCGACGATCGAGGATACGGAGCCCGAGGCCGGGCAGAACCCCTAGGCCGTCGGCTCGGGTCCGCCGCCGTCCGGCGGCAGGGCCACCTCGTCGGCGACCGCACGTTCGATCGTTTCCGACGACCCCGTCTGCTCGGCCGCCCGGCCGTCTTCGACTTCTTCGCCGGCCAGGCGGAACACCTCCCGCGCCTTCGCCTCGACGCGCTCTGCGAGGTCATGGAACGGCTGGCTCGAGATCTGCTGCTGGCGCTTTTCCCGCTCCAGGGCGCGCAGCTCGTCGACCGCCTTCAGGAGGCGCTCGGAGTCGTTGCGGAGCTCGCGGTTCGCCGTCGAGCGCGCGGAGTCATCGCGGGCCATCGACCGATGGTGCCGGTCGGGCGGTTGCGCCGGTGGTGCAGCGACGCCGCGAACTGGTTGCGGACCCGTCGCATAGACTCGGCGACGTGACCGATGCGAGCCTCCAGGAGCGATATGCGCCCAACAGTCGCTGCTTCGGTTGCGGGCCGGCAAACGAGCAGGGGTTGCGGATCGGCAGCAGGCTCGCGGGCGACGAGCTCGTCGCGGACTGGACCCCGCAGCCGCATCACGAGGCCTTCGACAACATCCTCAACGGCGGGATCATCGGAACGCTCCTCGACTGCCACTCCAACTGGACCGCCGCCATGCACCTCATGGACGCGAGGGGTGCGACCCGGCCCCCTTCGTGCGTGACGTCCGAGTACGCGATCCGGCTCCTTCGGCCGACGCCGACGTCCGGCCCGCTCCGCCTTCGGGCGCACGTCGTCGACGCCGGCGCGGACAGGGCGACCGTCGAAGCCGAGATCGTTGCCGGCGGCCAGACGACGGCAACCTGCCGAGGGACGTTCGTCGCCGTCGGGCCAGGCCACCCAGCCTACGAAAGGTGGTAGCGATGTTCCGTCGATTTCTCGGGCCGGGGGGCACGCGTGGAGCGGCTGACCCCGGCGCGGCCGCCGGGTCGGCATCCGGTGACGCGGGCCGCGGGCCTGCGGGCAACGCCGCCGACGGCGAGACCGCGACCGTTCGGCGGATCGTCGCGAGGCTGGAGGCGCTGCCACGCGACCAGGCGGAGTTCCTCGCGGGCTTCGCGTATGTGATGAGCCGCGCGGCGCAGGCGGATCTCGACATCAGCGACGCGGAGACCGCGGTCATGGAGCGGTCGATCGTCGAGCTCGGTGGGCTCGACGAGGCGCAGGCCGTCCTCGTCGTGGAGATGGCGAAGATCCAGGCGCGGGCCGAGGGTTCGACGGAGGACTTCCTCGTCACGCGCGAGCTTGC
>DASWSI010000370.1:0-5354 GCA_036402715.1 Candidatus Limnocylindrales bacterium | reverse complement strand
CGAGCCTTCGCCGGCGACTCGACGATGACCAGATTCTTCGTCATTCGGCCGGGAGTGTAGCACCGGGCCCTTCACGGACCCTTCTCCGGAACTGCCCGGGAAGGCATGTTTCCGGGTGCCGGCGAAGCCGGCAGCGCCACGTCACGGAACGGGGCAGGGAGCGATTGCGCGCCGAATTGCTTCGAGGGTGGAGCGCGGCGTCAGGGCGCCGGCGGGAGTCAGACCTCGCGGATCCGCCGCAGGAAGTCCTCGTCGATCTCGAGGTCTGCTTCGGGCTCTGGCTCCGGCAGCGGCGGCGCGACGGGGAGCAAGTCCCCTCCTCCATGGCCGTTGCCATTCGTCCCCGAGGCCAGGGCCGCAGCGTCGCCGCCAGGCGTCGACGCATCCGATCCGGCATCGGCCCCAGGCGGAATCTCGACGAACCTGATGTGGGCGTACGGGAAGACGAAGATCGACTCGATCCGGTCGGCGAATATCGGCCGCTTGCCGTTCATCGTCCGCAGGTTCGTGCAGACGAGCGCCAGGTCGCCGGCGGATGGCACGCCGAAGAGATCGGCCATGAGCGGCTGCTCGTTGATGACGTGGATGACCGCGTTCCGGATCACGCTCGCTCCCCGGGGTGCGCCTCAGCGCGGGTGGTAGAAGTCGACGACGAGCCGGACTCTACCGCTCGCCACCCAGACTCCGATACCCACCCGGTCGTACTTCGCGTTCATCAGGTTGACGTAGTGGCCGCCCAGATACGGCTTCTCGTTCTGGAAGAAGAGGTGGGACCCGAGGACCGCCGAATAGGGGTTGCCCGAGCGGCAGCCGAGGTTCTCGGCCCAGATGTAGCTCGTGAACCCCACCCGGCTCAGCCGATTGCCGGGCGTGCCGCCGATGAAGTGGTCGCACTGGCCGCGGGTCGCGAGCAGTTTCGCGTACGGCCGGGAGACCCGGCTCGAGATCGTGGCGTCGAGCCGAAGCGGGGCGACGGCCCGGCCACCCGGGCTGCTGCACGCGCCGGTCGACGTCACCCAGCCGCCGGTCCTGGTGCAGTTCATCAGGGTCAGGTAGTACGCCTCGACGGCCGCCCAGCTCCCCGAACCCGCGGATGGCGGCTTCGAGGTCGGGACGGGTGTTCCGACCGGCGTCCGGGGCGGTGGGGTCTGCGGTGCCGTCGCCCCGGCCGTCGTGAACGAGATGCTCGCGGGGGCGGCGATCGGCACGCCCTTCCTGGAGCGGGCCCCCGCGCGGACGGATACGTCGATCCGCTGCCCGGCCGCGAGCGGTGTGCGTGGCGCGAACACGAGAACGGTGTCGTCCTCGGCGAAGTGGATCGTCCCGGCGAGACGCGTGCTGCCGGCTTTCGCGACGAATGCCGCCCCGGTGGACGCGACATCCATCGGTTCCGTAAAGCGAACAGAGATCGTTGCGTCGCGAGCGATTGCGCTCGAACCGCTCGACGGCCGGAACCGGACGATCGACGGCGCACTCGTCGTGGCGACGGTCAACGCCCGCGCGACGACCGTGCCGCCCGCCGCGTCGCGGACCGTCGGTGCGAGGACGACGGTGTATGTCGTCCCCGGCGCGAGCCGGCGCGTCGGGACGAAGACGAACCGCGTGTCGTCGCGATGGCCGATCCTGCGGAGCGCCACCGGGGTCGCCGGCTCGATTGAGAGCGCATCGCTGAGCGTCGTTCCGTCGACCGGCCGAGCGAACCGGATTTCGAATGCGGTGTCGACGCCGACACCGCCACGGATCGGCGCAGTCGGGACGATCGTCGCTGTCGTCGCTTCGCGGACGAGGAAGGCCGCCCGGACGGCGGTCGTCATCGGCTGCCCGTTTGTCCCCAGCGCGCCCGGTCGGATTGTGATCGTGTGGAACGTGCCAGCGTCCCACGTCCCCTGCGGCGTGACGGCAAGCAGCGTGTGCGCGGCGTTCCAGCGCAGGTCGACCGCGGCCTGGGGCGCGACCGTCAACGCGGCCGCGACGCTCGCCTCGCTCATCGGAGCGGTGAAGGCGATGTCGATCTCGGCGTTCGGCGCCTGGCCGACCCGCAGATCCGTCCGGACGTCCGCAGTGGTAAGGGGAACCGCGACGTACGGTGGCGTGGCGACCGTTGCCGCGGGCCTGGAGACGAGGGAGAATGCCGCTCCCGCGACGGTCCCCGCGATGATCGCGACGATGATCCTGACGGTCAACGACCGCCGGACCGCAATCGACGCGCCGCGTGCGACGTTCAGCCGAACGCGCGCGGCCGCGGAAACGAGCTTTGGCAATAGACAGTCTTCCTGGCTTTCGCTGGGGGACGACGCCTGCGCTGTCTCTGGGCCGGAGACGGTCGGTGACGGACGGTTGCGGCCCGCCCGAGCGTAGCACCGTGACATGGGCCGCAGCAAATCGGCCGAGTGGCGCGACGGAATCGAGGATGCTGCACCGGGAGGGGCGCCGCGTCGCCGAGCATGCGCGACCCTGCCGCGTCAGCGGACCTCGCGCGCCGCGACGGCCAGCTGCCCGCTCGCGCGGTATCGGCCGTAGACGCTCACGACGAGCTCACGCGCCTCGAGGAGCGTCAGCGTCGCGAGCACGCCGGCGACCGACAGGCCCGTCCGCGCGACCAGCTCGTCGACGGTCGTGGCGCCGTCGAGGAGCTCCGCGGCGATCGCTCTCGCGCCGCTGCCGAGCGCGCCGAGCACGGCCTCGATCGGCGCCGCGACCGGTCGATGGCCGCTCGCGTTCGGCAGCGGTTGGATGTCGAGATCCGCGATCAGCTGGGGAATGCCGGAGACGATCCTCGCTTGCCCCGGGAACTCGCGAAGAAACGCGAGGCAGCCTGCCGACGTCGGGCTGTCGATCGAGCCCGGCACGATGAAGCAGTCGCGGCCCTGCTCGAGCGCCCAGCTCGCGGTGATGAGGGCGCCGCTCCGTGCCCCGGCTTCGACGACGACGGTTGCGCCGGACAGCCCGCTGATGACCCGGTTGCGCCGGGGGAACGTTCCGCGCGCCGCACGGCTGTTCGGTGGCAGCTCGGAGATGAGCGCACCGCCGGCCGCGATGATCGCTTCCGCGAGGCGGGCGTGGGCCACCGGAAACAGCCGGTCGTGTCCCCCACCGAGCACCGCGACCGTGACGCCGCCGCGCGCAACAACCGCCGCGTGCGCGGCGCCGTCGATGCCGACGGCGAGCCCGGACACGACGACGACGCCGACGGCCGATAGCGCGCCCGCGATCCTCGAGGCAACCAGGCGGCCTGCCTCCGACGGACGCCTCGTCCCGACGATCGCGACGGCGTGCTGCGACGCAAGCGCGGCCGCGTCGCCGCGGAGGTAGAGAACGTGCGGCGGAAGCTCGATCGCGCGCAGGCGCGCGGGGTACGCGGGATCCTCGACGGTGAGGATCTCGAGCCCCGTCCGCGCGACCGTCGTCAACGCCTGATCCGGCGCCATCGCGACGCGCGCGAACGTCGTCGCGACGGCGGACGGCATCGCCCGAATGGTGCCGTCCTCGCTTCGGCTCGCGGCGACGAGCGCCCCCGCGCCGTCGCGCCCCGCCGCGATTCGAACCACGTCGCGCGCGCTCCCGATTCGGGCGATGAGGCGCGCCGTCGTCAGCGGCCCGAGACCCTCGACGGTCGACATGACGATCAGCGCGTCACGCTCCGACAGGCCCGCAGATGAGCCGCCAGCAACGTCGTGCCTCGTCGCGCCGGCGACGCCGAGCGGCCCTTCGCGCCCCACCCCGAGCACTCCCCTAGCCCGCCAGCCGGTGCGACAACCGGCTCGCCGGCGAGCGGAAGCGTGCGGCCTCGTCGAGATGCGCGGCCTCGACCCGCGCCTCGCCCGCCAGGTCCGCGATCGTTCGGGCGACGCGAAGCAACCGCTCCGTTCCGCGACCCGAGAGGCGCTCGAGGTCCGCGAGCTCGATCGTCCGTCTCTCCCCGGCCGCGTCGAGCCTGCACGCAGCTCGGAGCGCGCGGCCGGCGACGTGCGCGTTGAGACGCCCCGGCGGACGTGCCGCCTGGCTGGCTCTCGCGTTCGCGACGCGCCGTCCAACCGTCGCCGAGTCCTCCGGAGCCGAGGCCGATATGAGCGCCGCCGCAGGAACGCGCGGCATCACGACCCACAGGTCGATCCGATCGCGAAGCGGCCCGGAGATGCGATTCGCGTACCGCTCCGGGACGTTGACCGGGCAGCGGCACGGCGCGGCGTCGCTGCCCGCGTTGCCGCACGGGCACGGGTTCATCGCCGCGACGAGCTGAAACCGGGCCGGGAACGTCGTCGCCCGGCCCACCCGCGCGATCGCGACGCGCCCCTCCTCTAGTGGCTCCCGGAGCGCCTCGAGGACGTCCCGCCCGAACTCCGGCAGCTCGTCGAGAAAGAGGACACCGTGGTCCGCAAGGGTGACCTCGCCGGGTGACATCCGGGGCCCCCCGCCGACCATCGCGGCGTACGAGATCGTGTGGTGCGGGGTGCGAAACGGCGGGCGCCGAACGAGCGACCGGACCGGTGCCTCACCGGACGCGGACGCGACGACGGTCGCCGCGAGCGCCGCGTCGTCGTCGAGCGGCGGGAGCAGGCCCGGGATCGTCCGCGCGAGAAGCGTCTTCCCCGATCCCGGCGGGCCGATGAGCAGCAGCCCGTGGCCGCCGGCAAGAGCGATCTCCAGGCCTCGGCGCGCCTCGAGCTGGCCGCGAACCTCGGCGAGATCCGGCGCGATGCGATCCGCCGGGAGCGCGGCCGGATCGTCTCGCTGTCCCGTGACCCCGGCAGCGTCGATCCGTGCCGGGACCACCGCGACCCGGCGCGACCGCGACGATCTCGCGACCTCGACCGCCTCCCCGAGTGACTCGACGCCGATGATCTCGATCCCCGCCACGAGCTCCGCCTCGTCGACCGAATCGGCGGGAACGACGATCCGCCGGACGCCGCGCCGGGCGAGCGCCGCGACCATCGGCAGGATTCCCGGGATCGTCCGCACCTCGCCGCCGAGCGACAGCTCGCCGATCAGCGCGAGCCGGCCGCGCGCCGGCCGGATCTGCTCCGACCCCAGCAGGATCCCAAGCGCGATCGCGAGATCCAGCGAGGCGCCCGCCTTGCGCAGGTCCGCCGGCGCGAGATTGACGGTGATCCGGCGCGGCGGGTGAACGTAGCCCGCGTTCCGGAGCGCGCCGCGAACCCGTTCGCGGGCCTCCTGCAGCGCCGCGTCCGCGAGGCCGACGATCGTGAATCCCGGTAGCCCGGGCGCGACGTCGACCTCGACCCGAATGACGCGACCGTCGAGTCCGAGAAGCGTTGCCGAAAGGACGGTCGCGAGCACCTGGCGACCCTACCGGCCGGGGCTCACCTCGCGGTTATGGCCGACTTCCCGGCCGC
>DASWSI010000369.1:0-6062 GCA_036402715.1 Candidatus Limnocylindrales bacterium | reverse complement strand
TCACCGCGCCACATGTCGATTCATGGAATGCCTGGTTCGCCGATACCGGCAACAGCCCGGACGGTGTCGCGCCGCTGCGCGACGGCGTCGACGCCGCGTGCCGCGAGGCGGGCCGGGATCCGGCGGCGATCGAGCGCACGGTGGCCGTCCTCGTCCAGCTGACGGGCGGCCGCGGCCGGGTCCAGGGCGACACGACCCGCCCACCGGCGGCGCCGCTGACCGGCGATGCGGCGGCGATCGCGGCCGGACTCCGCGCCTACGCGGCCGCGGGAATCGCCGAGGTCCAGCTCGTCCTCGACCCGATCACGCCGGCCTCGCTCGATGAGCTCGGGCCCGTCCTCGAGGCCCTCGACCGTGCGTGATCACGAGGCCGGAATGCCGCCCCGCCGAGTACGAACGTCACGGTCGACGTGCCCGAATCGCGTGCTAGCATCGGCCGGCAGATGCGAACTTCGAATCGGGGGATCCGCGGCGCAGCGGGGCTCGCCGTGGTCGCGGTCCTCGTGGCCGCGTGCGGCGGCTCGGCTCCATCGGCGCCACCTCCCACGCCCCCCGCAACTCCCGTGATCACCCCCGATCCGCACCTCCACGCCCCGGCGTCCGTCGATGCCGTGTTCCGCCTGATCGGCGCCGCGGGCATCCACATCGTCCCGAGCAACGCGAGCAACGGGACGAACGGCGAGCCCGTCAAGCAGATCACTGCGACCTACAACGACTGGCCGCTCGTCCTGACCGAGTACTCCTCGGCGGACGCCCTGCGGAAGGTTGCCCATTTCGACACGAAGGTCCGGCCGCAGACCGGCGAGGCGCCGTACATCCTGGCCGGGATGAACATCCTCATCGAGTTCGGGCCCGCATCGACGAACGATCCGCGGCCCACGCCCGCCGACCCGGCTCGCCGGGCCTCGCTCGACGCGCTCGTTGCCGTGCTCAACCCGCTGCTCGGGCCGTTGACCGCCCGATCGGTTGACACCGTCGTGCTGCCGCAGGCCACCCTGGCGCCGATCGCCTCGGCCGTCGCGCCATCCGCCGTCGCCGCCGCGGCGAGCACCGCCCCGTGACTCCCGCGGCACGCCGCGTCCAGGCGAGCCGCGGACCCGATGACGTCTCGGCGCTCGACAAGCGGATCATCGAGCACCTCCAGCAGGACGGCCGGCGGCCGTTCACCCAGATCGCCGCGGACCTCGGTGTTTCCGAGGCCGCCGTCCGCGCCCGAACGAACCGCCTCGTCGACCGCGGCATCCTCCAGGTCGTCGGCGTCACGGACCCGCTCAAGCTCGGGTTCCAGCAGCAGGCGATGATCGGTGTCCGCTGCGAGCGCGACCGCCTCCTCCAGGTCTCGGATGCCGTGTCCCCGTTCCCAGAGGTGGACTACGTCGTCATCACCGCGGGGGCGTTCGATCTCCTCATCGAGGTCGTGTGCGAGAACAACGAGGCCCTGCTCCGGTTCCTCACCGAGAAGCTCCGCGCCGTCGAGGGCGTTCGCGAGACGGAGACCTTCGTCTACCTCCGAATGGTCAAGCAGACCTACCAGTGGGGGACCCGCTGACCGTCGCCACGGTGCCGTCGCGCACCTGATTTGGTCGGCGCCGCAGGGCCGCTCGCGGGTCTGCAATGGTCGACCGACTAAGATTGCGATGAGGCGGACGCTCGACGGACGCCCTGGACGCGGAGGTCAACAGGGGGTGCCGGTCGAGCCGGTCCTGACGCTCATCGTGATCGCGGTCGTGGCGAACCTCGTCGTCATGGCGGCGGTTCTCGTGCCGCCCCTGCTCGGCCGCCGCCCGCCCTCCGCTCTCGTGCCGCAGGCGGACGATTCCGAGCGACGCGCCGCCGAGCTGATCGCGCTCGTGGGCGGCGGCGCCCCGGCAGACGATGTCGACGTCCCCACCTGGGCCTACGACCGCGTCGTGCGGATCGTCAGCTGGGTGTTCATCGCCTCGACGACGACCATCGTCGCCGTGACCGGCCTCTGGCCCGTACAGGCGCCTTCGATCTTCGTCCTCCTCGCCCTTGCCAGCCTCTTCGTCCTCGTCGTCCACGACCTGCTGCCGTCGACGACCCTCGGCCCGGCAAAGTTCATCGTCGAAGGGTCGATGGCGATCACGTTCGCGACCCTGCTCGTGATGTTCACCGGGCGCGAGGCGAGCCCGTTCTACTTCGTCTTTCCGCTCATCGTCGGTGGCGCGGCGCTCGTCGTCAGCCCCCGCGTGACCCTCGGGCTTGCTGCGGTGGCGAGCCTCGCGTACGTCCTCGCGATCACGGTCGCGCACACCGGACCGCTGACGGCCACGACGCTCGCCGTCGTCGGGATCAACCTCACCGCGCTCGTGCTGCTCGCGTACGTCGCGATGGTCATCGCGCGGGAGCAGCGCCGAGCCCGCGACGCCGCGATCCGCCTGTCGACCGTCGACCCGCTCACGGGGCTCTTCAACCGGACGTTCTTCTTCGCGGCCATCGAGCGGGAGATCGCCCGAAGCGCACGGTCCGGCCGCGGCTTCTGCCTGCTGATGATGGACCTGGACGAGCTCAAGGCGATCAACGACAAGCACGGGCACTTCATGGGCGACCGGGTCCTGAGCGGGGTCGGTGACGTCATCCGCGACGGCGTCCGGCGGATCGACATCTCGGCCCGCTACGGCGGTGACGAGTTCGTCGTGCTGCTTCCCGAGACCGAGGCGACCGGCGCGTACGTCCTCGCCGAGAAGATCCGGATCGGCGCCGCGGACCTGAAGGTCGCGGGCACGGACGTGCGGACGTCATTGTCTGTCGGCGTGGTCAGCTATCCGGATGACGGCAAGACCGCGGACGAGCTGATGATCAGCGCGGACCGGGCGATGTATGCCTCGAAACGGAGCGGCAAGAACCGGGTCATGGGGCTGCCGGTGGCCACCGGGGGCCGCGCTCGCGAGTCGGTGTAGCATCGGGGCGTGACCTTCCAGCACGACCGTCCCGGGGCGCTCGGGGTTGCGCGCGGCATCGGCGCGTCCGGAGTGCCGGCGGCGACGGCCGCGACGACGGCGGCGAGTCCCGCGCCCGCGCCGACCCGCTAGGACCCGAACCATCGCGACGCTCGCTGCCGGCCGGGCCACCGTCCGCGCGGCCCGGCCGGACCCGATCAGCCGCCTCGGTGCGGGGTTGTGGGACCTCCTGACGTCGGTCAACTTCGCCGTCGCGCAGATCATCGTCCTCGCCTGCATGGCGGCTGTCGGGATGACGATCCGGCAGCTCCCCGGATCGGCGTCCCATTCGCCGGCGGACTACGCCAAGGCGATGGACACGATCCATCAGCACTACGACGCCGCCTTTGGGACGGCGGTCGTCGATCTGCTCGAGCGGCTCCAGGTGTTCCAGATCTTCTCCTCGATCTGGTTCACGATCGGGCTGATCGTCCTCATCACCTCGATCGTCGTCTGCACGCTCGATCGCCTGCCGAGGCTCTGGCGGCAGTGCGCCGACGTCCGGGTCATCCAGCCCGAGCCGTTCTTCGATCCGCGCCTACCCGACCGCGCGGCAATGACCGGCGTCCCGGCCGAGTCCGTCGCCACGGTCCTGCGCCGCCACCACTTTCGCCTACGCGAGGCCGAGGTCGACGGGAGCCGCTATCTCTACGGCGACCGCCACCAGTACACGAAGCTCGCGACGCTGTTCACCCACACGGGTCTCATCCTGTTCCTCATCGCGGCGGCGGTGACGTGGAAGCTCGGCGACGAGCAGGGCCTCGTCGTCGGCGAAGGCGACGCGCTCACGGTGCAGCAGATCGGGACGCCGGGGCTGCTGCTCGTTCGCAACCTGGCCTTCCGCGCGCCCGGCTTCGAGTCCGGCCATGCGACGGACTTCACGACCGATCTCGCGGTCTACCAGGACGGCGCCCAGATCGCGAGGAAGACCATCCGGGTCAACGACCCCCTGTCCGTGGCCGGGTACACCTTCCATCAGAACGGATTCGGGCCTGCCCCGGACCTCCTGGTCCGCGATCTCCACGGCGCCGTCCTCTGGTCCGGACCGGTCCCGATGACGGACACCGCCAACGGCCTGCCATACGACACGATGCCGGTCCCCGGCCGGGACATGGGGCTCGAGCTGCTCCTGACCCGCGATGCCGGCGGCGTCGGGACGCTCGTCGTCGTCCCGTACCGGGTCACGTCCGCGGCCAATGCCTCCGATGCCGGGATCGAGCGGGCCGGGATCATGCCGCTTCAGCTGGGAGAGACGGGGCAGCTCGCGAACATCGACTTCACCGTCCAGGTCCGGGCGTTCTCGAACTACACGCTGCTCATCGCGAAGCGCGATCCCGGGCAGGGCCTGGTCTGGCTCGCATTCGGGTCGTTGATCAGCGGGATCGTGATCACCTTCTATTTCCCGCGTCGACGGGTCTGGACAAGAATCGCCCAGAACGGCGACCTCGCGATCGTCGGCCGGTCGGACAGGTACGTGGACTTCGACCGCGAGTTCGGGCGGCTGCTCGACGATCTCGTCGCTCGCCGGACGGGCTGAGGCGCGCGGAGGCCCCGTGGCGACCCTCGGCGAGCTCCGCGAGACGCTCCTCCCCGCGGCACGCTGGGTGACACTCACGCGGGGCGCAGAGGCCGCCGCCCGCGAGATCGCGTGGGTGCGGGTCATGAAGGCCCGCGTCCCGGCGTTCGATGGGCTCGAGGCCGGCGACCTCGCGATCGTGTCCGCCTCGGCGCTTGCCATCGTCGCGCCGGTCGCCGCCGATATCGAGGCGCTCGTCGACGCGTCCGCGCTGACCCGCATCGGCGGGCTGCTGCTCGTCGACGCGGACGGGGCGTCGCCCGCCGGCGGCAGCCCGCTCGACACGCTCGCCGAAGCCGCGGCCCGCGCCGGCATCCCGGCGCTGCGCATGGACCACGCCGACACGGCGGCTCTCGAGCGCAGCGTCATCGGGTTCCTCGTGAATCGCCGGGCTGAGCTGGACCACCAGGCCGCGCTCCTCGAGGCCCGGCTGGAACGGCTCGCCATCGCCGGGAGCGGCCTCGCCGGTCTTGTCGCCGCGGTCGGGGAGGTCCTCGGCCGCGCCGTCGCGCTCGAGGGGCGCCGGGGAGAGCCGCTCGCGGTCCACGCGCCCGCCGATCGTGACGAGGCAGCGGCCGCGGTCGCCGGCTATCACGCGCGGCCGCGCAGTGTCGCGCTGCGTGTCCCGCTGTCGCGGGCCGGTGCGGCGTCGGGCAGCATCGCGCTCCTCGGTGACCGGGCCGCGACGGAGCTCGAGCGGATCGTCGTCGCGCGCGTCGCCGGCCTCATCGCGCTCGAGGTCGTTCGCGACGACGACGTCCGCCGGGCGCGGGACGCCGCCCGGCGGGCGGAGAGCCTTCCGGCTGCTGGTCCACCGTGGGCCGTCCTCGTCGCTCGCCAGCGGGTCCCCGGCGAGGAGCAGGACGTGGCTGCCCGGGAGCGAATCCGGCGTGACCTCCGATCGCTCGCCCCCGCGCGGAAGATGACGCTCCGCGGCGACGCGGACAGCGTCGAGATCCGGATCGTCGTTGCGGTCGAGGCCGCGGACCCCGATGCAACCATCGTCGCGGCCCGGATCGCCGCCGCGTTGCGCCGGACCGTCGCGCTGTCGCGGCCGTTCACGACGGCGGCAGAACGACCCGCTTCCGAAGCCGACGCCCGCGCGACCCTCGAGGCAGCCGAGGCGCTTCCCGAGCGGCCGGCCGTCGCCCGCGCCGACCGCCTGCCCGCATACCGGCTCCTGGGCAATCTGCACAACGTCCCCGACGGCCCCCGGCTGGCGCGGGCGCTGCTCGAGCCACTTCTTCGTGGCCGGCGGGACGTCCGTCGGGAGCACCTCGCGACGCTTCGCGCCGTGCTTGACCACCCGGGCCTGGCCGAGGCAGCCGCCGCGCTCGGCGTCCACCGCAACACGGTTGCGTATCGCGTGCGCCGGATCGAGGCGGTGACCGGGTGGCGCCTCGGCGATCCGGACCTGCGGCTCCCGCTTGGACTTGCGCTCAGACTCGTGCAAACGGACCAAGAAGCGGGGTGAACCGCGGCGCCCGCCGCCGGCCGTCCTTTGCTATCGTCCCTGTGAAGGGGAC
>DASWSI010000368.1:0-1646 GCA_036402715.1 Candidatus Limnocylindrales bacterium | reverse complement strand
GGCCGCGTCGTCGCGATGGTTGGGGACGGGATAAACGACGCGCCTGCGCTGGCACGTGCCGACCTCGGCGTCGCGATCGGGACCGGCGCGGACGTCGCGATCGAGGCGTCGGACATCACCCTCGTCGGTGGCGACCCGCGCGGCGTCGCGGCCGCGATCCGGCTGTCGCGGGCGACCGTTCGCACGATCCGCCAGAACCTGTTCTGGGCGTTTGCCTACAACGTCGTGCTGATCCCCGTCGCCATGGGCGCGCTCTACCCCGCGTTCGGGATCACGCTCGATCCGGCGATGGCCGCCGGCGCGATGGCGCTCTCGTCCGTCACGGTCGTCACCAACTCGCTCCGGCTCCGGAACGCCCGGGCGGGATCGACGCCCGCGGGCCCGCGGCAGACGCGCGTGCCGGCCACCGCGAGCTGACGCGCGCGCCGGCTGGCGAACCGCTCAGCGCGGCATCGCGGCAACCGCCAGGACGCCGACCGCCACCGTCGCCGCAAGGACCGCGCCAACCGCACCGGCCCGTCGGCCGAAGCCGAGCGGCGTCAGCACCTGCCCGGCGGCGAGCCCGACGATCGCCGGCGCGGCGCCGAGCAATGCGACGACCGCGCCGCCCGAGAGCTGTGCGCCGTTCGGCAGGAGCATCGGGCCGGCACCGAACACGATCGTGAGGTCCGCCGCGACGAGAAAGGCGACCAGGGCCCCGAACACCGCGTCCGCGCGAGTCGGCGCCATCGCCATCGGATATGCGCACGTGAGGACGCCGAGGGCGAGCACGGCGGGCGCGAGGACGAGCGCTCCGACGGCGCCGCTCGGTACCGGGTAGGCCGTCCCGCCTGCCGCCAGCCGGTTGCCGGCGAGGGACGCGATGGCGACCAGCGCCGCGACGACCGCGGCCTCGAGGCCGCGACGCAGCCAGGGCGCGAGTCGGAGGCGTGGCATCGGGCAGCATCCTACACTCGGGGCGTGACTCCGCCCGAGATGCATTTCGTGCCCGCGAAGCGGCCGCGGAGCCGGTGACCCAGCCGCGCTCGCGGGCCGAGGTCCCCGCGGACCCGCGCGATCTCGAGGGCGACTTCGCCTGTCGGCGGGACGTCGAGATCCGCTTCGCGGACACGGACGCGATGGGCCACGTCAACAACGGCAACTACCTGACCTACTGCGAGATCGCGCGCGCCGCGTACTACGAGGCCGTGACCGGCCGGCCGCTCCCGCTCGGGGTCCATGGCGCCGAGGAGGGGATGATCCTTGCCGAGGTCCGGGTGACGTACCGGGCGCCGGCGTTCTACGGCGAGACGCTGACGGTCGAGACACGCGTTGTCCGGATCGGCCGGACGAGCTTCTCGATGGAGCACCGCCTCACGGCTCCGGACAGCCGCTACGGTTCGGCGCGGCTCATCGCGACCGCGGATTCGGTCCTCGTGACGTACGACTACACGGCGGCGCGGCCGATCCCGGTCCCGATCGCGCTCGTCGACGCCATCGAGCGCTTCGAGGGCCGCTCGCTCCGCGGCTGAGCCGCGGCTGCGCGAGCGGGCTCGTGGCCCGGGCTAGGCGACGAACCGCCGGAAGACCGCGACGGCATTCTGGCCACCGAACCCGAAGCCGTTGATGATCGCGGTGTCGACGCGCAGCTCGCGCTTCACGAGCGG
>DASWSI010000367.1:0-3052 GCA_036402715.1 Candidatus Limnocylindrales bacterium | reverse complement strand
GGACGCCGCGGTCGCGAGCGTCGGGCGATGCCGCGAGCGTCACGGCGTCGCGCATGTTCGCGGGGCCGTCGTAGGCGTCGTCGCTCGCGGTATGCATCGAGCCGGTGACGACCACCGGCTTCTCGCCGCCGACCACGAGATCCCAGAAGAACGCCGTCTCCTCGATCACGTCCGTCCCCTGGACGACGACGCAGCCGTCGATATCCGGCTTCGCGAGGAGCTCGCGGATCGAGCCCGCGATTCCGAAGACGTCAGCGAAGGTGAAGTGGCTCGACGGCGTCCAGCCGCGATCGACGACCTCGTTGTCCGCGATCGCATCGAGCCCCGGCGTGCGGGCGAGGATCGCGGCCCCGTCGAGGGCGGGGACGTTGCCGCCCGCCTTGGGGTCCTCCTTCATGCTGATCGTGCCGCCCGTGAAGACGACACCAACACGCGTCACGCCGGTTCTGCCCCGTCGCCCGCATGCGTCGCCGCCGGGCGCACCGCCACGCCTGCGAGCGATGGTCCCCGGTGCGCCTGCCATGGAGCGGGCGCCGGCTCCCCCG
Source organism: Candidatus Limnocylindrales bacterium (assembly GCA_036402715.1). GTDB lineage: Bacteria > Chloroflexota > Limnocylindria > Limnocylindrales > CSP1-4 > JACDAV01. The sequence goes on along the minus strand of DASWSI010000367.1, from coordinate 2,507 downwards.
CTCCCTCGTGCGGCATCTTGTCGTACGCCACGGCACCGCGACGGGAGGCGAGGCGCCACATCGCCGCGGGCACGGCCGCGATCCAGACGCCGCCGAACGCCGCCAGCCGGCCGGCGCGCCAGAGCCGCTCGCTCACGGCAAGCGGACGGCCCGCCGCGTCGTGCTCCCAGCGGAGCGCGTCAAATCCGAGCCCGCCGGCCACGATCGCGTACGCCGCGACGAGCGCGGCGGCGCCCTTCCAGCGCCACGTGACCGCGGCCCTTGTCAGCGCTCCGAGCAGGACCGGCGGCGCGGCGATCTGGCCGACGTATGTCGCGAAGTCGAGCTTCGCGGGCAACGCCAGCCGCTCACTTCCGAGGACCGCGGGCGCGTGCTCGATCGCGCGCCGGAGCGCCCCCTCGGCCCATCGCGTCCGTTGCCGCCACAGGGCGCGCCACGTCAGGACGGGCTCCTCCCAGACCTCCGCGTCGATCGCCCACGCGACGGTCACGCCTCGCGCCGCCGCGATCCGGCTCGAGAGGTCGAGGTCCTCCGTGAGCGCCTCGGCCCGCCATCCCCCGACCGCGCCGAGCAGCTCGCGGCGAACCACGATCCCGTTGCCGCGGAACTCGGAGCAGCCACCGAGCGCCCAGCGGCCGCGCTGGATCTCCCCGTCCGCGGTCTGCTCGTCCGCCTGCGCCCCGGCGAGGTGCGAGCGGTCGGGGTGGAGCACCCGCCGCCGTACCGTCATCGCGTCCGCTCCCGCCGCCGCGTACCGCGCGAGGGTCGCGAGGAAGCCGGCCCCAACCCGAGCGTCCGCATCGAGGACGACGATGAAATCGCCGTGGCAGCTCTCCGTGGCCACGGCGGTGAGTGCGGCGCCCTTGCCGTCCGGCAGGCCGTCCCCGCTCCGCCGGACGAGGCGCGTCACGTCACCGAGCCCGGCCGCTGCGGCGGCGCGCAGCGCGGCCTGGGGCGTGCCGTCAGTCGAGCGGTCGTCGACGACGATCAGCTCGAACAGCGGCCGGCCTTCGTCGGTGCGGTGATCCTGCGTTCCGAGATCGGCGATCAGCCGCGGCAGCGCGTTCGCCTCGTCGCGAGCGGCGACGATCACCGTGAACGTCGCACCGGCTCCGGGAAGCGGCTCAATAGCATCCGGCGCGATCGGCGGCCGTCGGCTCGCAAGCGCGATCCGGCCGCTCGCCACGATGGCCGTCGCGAACGACGCCGCAACGACGAGCCGCGCGCTCGGGCTGCTTCCCGAGCGCCAGCCAAGGACCGCGCCACCGGCGAGCGTCGCCGCGGCGGCGACGCGCCAGGCCGGCGGCGTGCCCGGGGCGTCCGTCATTCAGGCGGGTCGTCCTTGCGGCGTCGCGGGACTCCCGGCGGATGGACGCGCGGGGCGGGCGGCGCCGTCGGGACTGGCGTGGTCGCGGAAGCGGGATCGCCGGCGGGATCGGGGCCGCGCGGCGCCGCGCCGGCGTCCCGGATCGACGGTCCCACGTTCGCGCGAGCGGTCGCGGTGGTGCGGGCGCCGGCTGGGCCATCGCCGGTCGCGGGTCGGTGGGCGCGTTCGTACGCTCGCGCCGGCTCGGCGTGGGTGACGGCGACCGGGTCGACGACCATCCCGGAGACCATGCCGGCTGCGGTCGTCATCGCCTCCGTCGGGAGCAGCGGGCCGCGCCGGACGATCGACAGGATCCCCGACACCGCGATGAGGATCGCGACGACGAGGATGACGCCGGTCGTCCCGACGAACGGAAGGTCCGAGATGGGGCCGACGACGATGATCGGCACGAAGCTCGAGACGGAGACGAGCATGTTCAGGACGCCGAAGACGCGACCGCGCACGTCCTCCGGCAGGTCCTCCTGCAGCTGCGTCTGCGACGGAATGGCCACCGCTGCGTACGCGATCCCCGCCGCGAACGCGATGACGACGACGACGGCGAGCAGGGACGTCAGCGATGACAGGTCGAGCAGCGACGAGGAGCGGTCGGCCTGCTGGAGGAAGCGGCTGATCGGGCCGGAGATCGAGAGCAGCGCGAGCATCGCCCCCAGCGCGATGAGCCCGACTTCGATCACCCGCCGCCGCGGAAGGTACTTGCCGTAGGAGTTGAGCAACAGGATGCCCATGACGATCCCGGCCGCGAGCGGCAGGACGACGACCACGAAGTCCTTCGGTGCGAGTCCGAGGGTCTGCGTCGCGAACGCCGGACCGAGGACGCCGAGCACGCCGACCAGCGACGCCGTGATGCCGAGGTAGACGAGCGACCAGGTGATGTTCCGGTGCGCGCGGATGTACGACAGCCCTTCGCGAAGCTCGGCGAGCGTCGACTCGACGGCCTTTTCCGCGTCGGCGACGGCCTGGCGTGGCCGGACAGGCGAGGTCTCCGGATCAGGCGTCGGCGGGGCCGCGGGCAAGGTCCAGCAGAAGCCCGCCGCCACGAGATAGAGGACGGCCACGAGCAGGATCAGCTTGCCGGGACCGAAGAGCGTCACGACGAGCGGGCCCATGAGCGCGAACCCGA
>DASWSI010000366.1:0-2895 GCA_036402715.1 Candidatus Limnocylindrales bacterium | reverse complement strand
CGCCTCGAGCGCGGGCGCTCCAGCCTGGCGCGCGTGCTCGATGGCGGCATCGAGAAGGGCACGCGCGATCCCCTGGCCGCGGGCGTGCTTCGAGACGACGAAACAGACGATCGACCAGACGGGGACGTCGTCGAGGCGAGGCCGGACCTTCGAATGCTCGAGCCGCTCGAAGTCGCCGCGCGGCCCGAGGCTCACCCATCCGACGAGCCGATCGCCCGCGTACGCGACCAGGCCCGGCGGGTCCCGATGTCCGGCGAGCTCGCGGAGCCGTTCGCGGTTTCGGCTGGGAGCCGAGCCGGCGAAGTCCTTCGCACGGACCCGCCAGTAGACGCACCAGCACCATTTCGGGTCGCCGCCCTCGTTGAACAGCGGCACGAGGTCGTCGAACCGGTCGGCGGTGAGCGGCATGACCTTGAGCGAGCGCGTCGTCGGCATTCCGGGTCAGCGTACGGAGGAAGCCGGCCAGCGGCTGTCAACATTCGCGTTGCGCAACCTGGGAATCGGACCCGGTTCGTGAGACGATGCGCCCGGAGGAGGCCCGTCATCCCGACGTTCCCGGCCCGTTCGATCCCTGGCACATTGGCGGTCCGAGCGTCGGCCGCGATCGCGCTCCTCGGTGTTGTTGTCGCCGCATGCGGCGCGACACCGGCCACCTCGAGCCAGGGTCTCGCGTCGCCACTCATGGCTTCGGCCGCGGTGACCGGTTCGCCGGTTGCCGGCGCGTCCGCCTCCGCCTCCGCCGCGGCATCGGCCGAACCGTCATCGGCGCCCGCGACGCCGTCCGCCGCGGCGACCGCCGGACCCGGTGACCTCGCCGCCGAGCTCGTGACGCCGGGTCACCTCACGTACTGCGCGAACCTCCGGCCGGGCCCGATGAGCTTCGCCGACGCGACCGGCAAGCCGGCCGGCGCCGACATCGACATCGCGACGGAGATCGCGCGTCGCGCGGGCCTCGTCGCCGACATCCGCGAGACACCGTTCGAGCAGCTGATCGACGCGGTCGCGGGCGGCCAGTGCGACATCAGCATCTCCTCGCAGCACATCACGAGCAGCCGGCTGGCACGAATCGACATGCTGCCGTACGCGCAGGGCGTCCAGCACGTCGTCGTCCGGAAAGGGAACCCGTCGAGGATTCTCAGGCTCTCCGACCTGTGCGGCCGGATCCTCGCTGTCCAGACGGGGTCGACACACGTCGACCTCGTGCTCGGTCAGGGCGACCACGCGGGGGCCGGGATCGACACGGACTGCGCCTCAGCCGGGAAGCCAAATGTCGACCTCCGGCAGTTCACCGATGACGGAGACGCCATCGCGGCCCTCGCCGCCGGCACCGCGGATGCGTACATCGGCAGCGACTTCGCCGCGCTCGATCGTCCCGCCGACTTCCAGCTGGCGGTCGCGCTGCCGCCGGCGCGTAACGGGATCGGGATGCCGAAGGGTCACCCGGCGATCAAGGCGGCGGTCGAGGCGGCGTTCCAGGCGATGGTCGCCGACGGGACGTACCTGACGATCCTCAAGCATTGGGGCGTTGCGGGGCTGTCGATCGCGCGTTGACGCCGGTCGGGTAGCCGTCATCCCGACCCGGTCGCGAACACTGCGGGTGATGCCCGTGGCAACGAGGGCTGGTCGTCGTTCGGGGGCTGCGCTACGCTCCGCGCGATTCGTTCGTCACGAAGCCCCGGGAGGGGCGTGGAGGAGGACCATGCATCGGACGGGATGGGGGAAGGGATTCGCCGTCGCGGCCGTCGTGGCGTTGCTCACCGGCGCTTGCAGCGCGACCCCGGGCGGGTCCGGCGCCGCAGGCTCGGCGGGTGGCGCAGCGAGCGGCTCGGCTGCAGCCAGCTCCGGCGGCTCGGCCGCCGCGGGTGGCACGATCAGGATCGGTGGCGGCTTCGCGCTCACCGGCGACGAGTCGGCGCTCGACCTGCCGGCCGCGAACGGCGCGAAGCTCGCGGTCAAGGAGATCAACGCCGCGGGCGGCGTCCTCGGTCAGCAGCTCGACCTGATCATCCACGACAGCCAGTACAAGATGGATGTCACGGCCCAGACCGCGAAGCAGTTCGTCGAGCAGGACAAGGTCCCGCTGTTCATCGGCTACACGGACACGGATTCCGTCCTCGCCTCGGGACCCACGATGCAGGCGGCCAAGGTGCCGTTCATCACCGTCGGCGCAACGTCGCCGCGGATCCCGACCCAGGTCGGCGACATGATGTTCCTCGCCTGCTTCGGCGACAACGTCCAGGCCGCCGCCGGCGCGGAGTTCAGCTACAAGAAGTTCGGCAAGAACGCCTACTTCCTGTGGGACAAGGGCGTCGAGTACACGACGCTGCTCGGGCAGTACTTCAAGTCGCGCTTCACTGAGCTCGGCGGGAACATCGTCCTCGAGGAGTCCTACGACGACAAGGCGACGGACTTCTCGGAGCAGATCGCGAAGATCAAGGCTCTCGCGACGAAGCCGGACTTCTACTACGTCGCGGCGATGCCGTACAACGTCGGTCCGCTCGTCAAGCAGTTCCGCGACGCCGGGATCACCGGTCCGATCGTCGGTGGCGACGGCTACGACACGCCGGACCTCATCAAGGTCGCAGGCGCGGCCGCGGACAACGTCTTCTTCACGACCCACGCGCTGATGGACGCGACCGGCGGCACGGATCCGATCAAGAAGTTCATCGCCGCGTACAACAAGGAATACGGTCACGACCCCGAGAACGCCTTCGCGGCCCTCGGCTACGACACGGTCTATCTCCTCGCCGACGCGGTGAAGCGTGCCAATGGCACGGACTCGGCCGCCGTCAAGAAGGCGCTGGAGGAGACGAAGGGATTCCAGGGCATCACCGGCTCCGTGACCTTCAGCGCGGACTCGCACGTACCCCAGAAGGGCGTGACCGTCATCGCGGT
>DASWSI010000365.1:0-6786 GCA_036402715.1 Candidatus Limnocylindrales bacterium | reverse complement strand
TCTCGAAGATGGCCCGTGTAGTACCACCATTCGGTGAGCCGGTCGTGCGGCGCGTCGTCCGCCGGCAGCACGACCGGCACGGGGTCGTGGCGGGCCGGGTAGGCAGACGCGGGCGGTGGCACCGGGACCGAGCGCTGCGCCGGCGGATTCGCGAGGACCGGCCCGCCGCACGCGGCGACGATCGCGACGAGAGCGGCGACCGCGAGGGCAGGCGCGGCGCGCGCGACCCCGGCCCGGAGGCGTCGAGGCGCCCGGTGCCCCAGCGTCACGGCGCGTGCCCTTCGGAGCGTGCGATCGTTCGCGCCGTTGCGGCGTCGACCTCGGCTTCCGTCGCGGGGAGCCGCCGCGTCGCGAATCTCGCGAGCGCATCCGGGATCCACCAGTTCCAGTGGCCGAGGAGTCGCATCGTCGCCGGCACGAGCAGCGCCCGGACGACCGTCGCGTCGAGGGCGATCGCGATCGCCATTCCGATCCCGAGCGCCTTGATGAGCACGATGTCGGCGAACGCGAACGAGCTGGCGACGAGAACGACGATCAGCGCGGCGGAGGTCACGATCCGGCCGCTCCGCTCGAGGCCGCGCGCGACCGCGTCCGTGTTGTTGCCGGTCCGGTCCCAGACCTCCTTCATTCGGGTCAGGAGGAATACCTCGTAGTCCATCGACAGCCCGAACAGCACGCAGAACAGGATCACGGGCTGGGTCGTTTCGACGAAACCGAGCGGCTGGAACCCCAGGATCGCGGACAGGTTGCCGTCCTGGAAGATCCAGACGAGGGCGCCGAAGCTCGCAGCGATCGATAGCGTGTTCATGACGAGCGCCTTCGCGGGCAGGATCACGGAGCGCAGGAGCGCGAACAGCACGAGGTACGTCGTCAGGACGATGAACAGCGCCGTCCGGGGGAAGTCGGCCCCGATCCGCGACACGACGTCCGCGACCTCGGCCGCGCCGCCGCCGACCAGGACCGTCAGTCCCGGCCCGGGACCGAGCGGCCCGGCCGAGTTGCGGAGCTCCGCGACGAGCCGGCGGCCCTCGTCCCGGTTCGGGCCGTACGGGGTGAAGACCGTGAATGCGGTGAGGTCCCCTTTCGTCGTCGCGCCCACGGTCGCCTGGATGAACCGGTCGGGTGGCCCCGAGGGATCGGAGTAGAGGAGCTGGTACTGCTCGAGCCGGAGGCGCGGGTCCACGTCGACGAGGCTCTCGACGCGGGTGACGCGCGGGTCCGCCGCGAGCTTGCGGGAGTAGGCGAAGAGCCGGGCGATGTTCTCGGGTGACGTCGCGGGACCGGTCGTCCGGACGGCGATCGACAGCGGCGCGAACGCGCCCTCCCCGAACTCGTCGACGAGGCGGTCGAACGCCGCACGAGACGGGACGGACGAAGGCAGGATCGAGGCATCCGGGGCGTTGAACCGGACATGAAGGAACGGCGTTCCGAGAACGAGGAGGAACGCGAGCGTCGGGACGAGGACCGCGACCGGCCGGCGCATGACCCACCGGGCGAGGCGGGCCCACGATCCCTCGCCCTCGGCGGCGACGGTGACGCGCCGGACGCGGAGGCTGTCGAGTCGCGTCCCGACGACCATCAGCAACGCCGGCAGCAGCGTCAGTGCCGCCGCCACCGCGAGGCCGACGACGATCGCGCCGGCGATCCCGACGGAGCGCAGGATCATGAACTCGAAGAGGACGAGCCCCGCGAGCCCGAGCAGCACGGTCAGCCCGCTGAACAGAACGGCTCGCCCGGCCGTCGCGACGGTCGCACGGACTGCGTCCTCGACCCGACCCGGTCCCGTCCGCCCTGACAGCTCCTCCCGGAACCGGCTGGTCATGAGCAGCGAGTAGTCGACGCCGAGGCCGAGCCCGAGCAGCGTCGCGAGGTTCAGCACGAAGATGCTCATCGGGGTGACGCTCGCGACCCCGGAGATCACGGCGAGGGCGATGAGCACGGCCGCGCCACCGACGACGAGCGGGATCGCGGCCGCGACGACGCTCCCGAAGACGATCAGCAGCGCGAGCCCCGCGAGCGGCAGTGAGATGAGCTCGCTCCGCCGGAGGTCCGATTCGGAGACGGTCTGGACGTCGCCGTAGAAGGCGGGGCCGCCGGCGAGCGCGACGTCCAGACCGGCAGGCCGCGTGAGACGTGACTCGAGGATCGGCAGCGCGTCCGGCGAGTCGTCGGGCGCGAGATCGAGCAGCACGATGTCGTAGGCGGTATGCGCGTCACTCGCGACCTGTGCCGGCCGGAGGACGTGCGACACGATCCCGGTGACGTGCGGCGCGCCCGCCAGCCCCCGAACCGCCGTCGCGGCGGCAACCTCGAAGGCGGGCGTCCCTGCGGACGCGGTCGCCGAGTGGAGAACGACGACGAGCGCCGATGGCGCCTGGCCGAGCTCCGTCTGGAGGACCTGCCGGGCACGCGCGGAGTCGAGGTCGTCGAGCGTGAAACCGCCGGCGCGAAGCGCGGCCGCGGCGCGCGGCGCGAACGGCAGCGCGACAAGCAGGACGAGTGCCCATGCCGCGATCACGACACGCGGGTGGCGAACGACGAGGTCGGCAACCCGCTCGAACGCGCCCCGACGGCTACGTCGCGGCCGCTTCGAGGCGGGCGCGGGGGAGCGCGGCGGGAGTCCGTCGGGGGGCACGGGGCAATCGTAGTAGGTCAGGGTCGGCGGCCCCTTCGGCCCATCGTCGCGAGTCGGGCGAGGAGTCGCGCGTGCGCGATCGGGTGGGGGATCCTGCTAGCATCTCGGCCGAGGCGAACCTGCCCACACCCGACAGCGAGGCGCGTCCGTGCAGCTGTTCACGATCGTCTTCCAGCGGCCGATCGAGTTCGGGATCGCGACGATCATCGCGGTCACGATGGTCATGATCGTGCTCCGGTCGGCGATGGCCGCGGAGGGCCGCTCCTCGTGGACGCGGCGGATCACCGGCCCGAACGGCAAGTGGGTGTTCGGGCTGCTGTTCGTCGTCTGGGCGCTCGTGTTCGGGATCGGGCTGCAGTTCGTGCCACACGAGGGGGCGAACTCGCCATACGGCGGCCTCGGCCTGATCGCCCTGTTCACGGGCTTCTTCATCATGATGGGCTTCCTCTGGGCGGTGATCGGGGAGTAGCCCCGCCGCTTCCCGCCGGGACTTCCGGGCGAGGAACAGGAGCACCGTCGCCGGCGTTTCATCGGCCTTGATGGCCCGCCTCCCACCGTCTCGGCTTTTCACGGCCGCCCTCGTCACCGCGCTCGTCTTCCTCGGCTGTGCGACGCCGGATCCTTCGCCGCTTCCCGACGGCGCGACGGCAACCGTTCAGCGGGACGGGATCCGGCTCACGCTGACACTCGAAGGAGTCCCAATCTCCGGAGCCAGATCATGGGCTCGAGTTCGCGTCGAGAACCTTGGGACGCGGGCTGTGGTCTGGGCCAAGGCGCTGTGCTACGTGCCAGCTGCGGTCTCGATCGACACGACCCTCGCAACCGGGCTCTACATCGAGGACCGAGTCCGCGGGACGGCAACCGGGAATACCATCCTTTGCCCGGCGAGCCTTTCGACGGCCGAGCTCCTTCCGGGCGCGGCACTCCAGATGCGGACGTCGTGGAGCGGCACCGTCGACGACGCGCCGGCGGCCCCGGGACCGGCCACCGTCAAGGCGTCCTTTGCCTTCATCGGATTCGCGGACAGGATTCCCGTCGGATTCATCGACCCGACGCCCCTCGTCGTCGAGATCAGCACAGCTGTAACGGTCAGTCCGAAGGCGGAGTAGCGGCCAGACCCTGGTCGCCATCCGGGACCTTCAGCCCGCTGGACCCCGGGCGCGACCCGGCGCTATGATCCGCGTCCATTCAGGCTGCATACGTTTTATGCGTTGCACGTCAGGTTGGCCACGGCGGAAAGCGACGGAGGCGGCACGGGTTGGACGCGCAGGAGATCAAGCTGGCGGTAGCGCACCAGGCGGCTGCCCGTGCAGCGGCGGACGTGCCGTTTGTCAATCTCCGCGACCCGGCCCAGGCCCTGGGGCCTGACGGCCGCCCGGCCGTGAGCCGCCGCGCCCCCATCTGGGCGGACGTCCCCGACGAGAAGTGGAACGACTGGCGCTGGCAGCTGAGCAACCGCGTCAACGACCTGGCCGAGATCGAGCAGGTCCTCAACCTCACCGATGACGAGCGCGCCGGCCTGAGCGCACCGGACAAGTTCCGGGTCGACATCACGCCGTACTTCATCAGCCTGATCGACCCGAACGACCCCAACGACCCGATCCGCCGCCAGGTGATCCCGCTCGGGCGTGAGCACAGCGCCTTCACCGGGATGATGGAGGACTCGCTCGCCGAGGATCGCCACTCGCCGGTCCCCGGGCTCGTGCACCGCTATCCGGACCGTGTCCTGATGCTCGTCACGACCCAGTGCGCGAGCTACTGCCGCTACTGCACCCGGAGCCGCATCGTCGGCGACCCGACCCAGAACTTCAACCGCAAGGACCACGAGGCCCAGCTCGATTACCTGCGCCGAACGCCGCAGGTCCGCGACGTGCTGATCTCCGGTGGCGACGGCCTGACGCTCGCCCCGAAGCTCTTCGAGTCCATCATTCGCGGCCTCCGCGAGATCCCGCACATCGAGATCATTCGGATCGGGTCCCGCGTGCCGGTCTTCCTGCCGCAGCGCATCGACGACGAGCTATGCGAGATGCTCGGCAAGTACCACCCGCTCTGGCTGAACCTCCACTTCAACCACCCGAACGAGATCACGCCGGAAGTCAGCCGCGCGGTCGACAAGCTCACGCGCGCCGGCATCCCCGTCGGCAACCAGAGCGTCCTCCTCGCCGGTGTCAACGACTGCGTCCACATCCAGCGCGCGCTCGTCCATCGGCTCGTCGAGAACCGGATCCGGCCGTACTACCTCTACCAGTGCGACCTCGTCGAGGGGTCCGGGCACTTCCGGACGCCGGTCGGCAAGGGCCTCGAGAACATGGAAGGGCTCCGCGGCCACACCTCCGGCTACGCGATCCCGACCTACGTCATCGATGCGCCCGGTGGCGGCGGCAAGATCCCGGTCATGCCGAACTACCTCATCTCGTACTCGGATCACAAGGTCGTCCTCCGGAACTACGAGGGCTACATCACGACCTACGAGGAGCCGCCGACCTACGACCGCCACGACAGCTCGACGTGCGCCTATTGCGTCCAGCACCGTTCGGAGCCCGGCCAGTCCGGCGTCCTCGGGCTCCTCGAGGGCGAGCGGATGTGGATCGAGCCGAAGGGCTTCGAGGAGGTCCACACGCGCGGCAACACGCAGCAGCACCGGCTGCAGGATCCATCGAAGTGGGTTCCGTTCGGGGTCGGGGCGCTCGAGGGCCAGGCGGCTCGGCCGCTGCCGGTCCTCGAGTCCGGGAACGGCGACGGGGCACCGAAGCCGGCCTACGGGCCGGGCGAGGAGCCGCGACCACGCGAGGGTGAGCCGACGGCCGCTGCGCACGGGGAGCTCCTCTAGCGGCTCCGCGCTTGCCGGCGCCCTTCCGCCCGGAGACGCGTTTGAGGTACCCGCCTCGGCGTCGATGGGGCTGCCGCCCGATGGCGCCCCGAGCGCCAACCACGAGCCTGTGTCGTGAGAGGCCGCCGATCCGGCGGCCGGCACAGGAGACGCCCGATGCGCGCCATGTCACTCGTCCTCGCCGATCTCGCGATCCGAACCGCCGCGCGACCCTCCGCGAGCGCTCCCGCCGAGCCTGTCGATCAGGGTCCGATGTGGACACCGGATCGCGCCGCGGCGTGGCGAGCGTGGGCCAGCGAAGGCGCCGCGGAGCGCGCGTTGCCATCCGGGCCGCAGTCGTTCGAGGCCGCGATCGGCGCACCGCCCACGGTGACGGTCGCCGTCGCCGGGGTCGAGCGGCGCACGCTCGGACTTCGGTCGCTGCGTCTCATCGGCCGCGGAACCCGCCCAGCCGCCGGGTGATGCCTCGCCGTTCGATAGTCGCCCGTCGATTGCCGGCGGATTCGGTCGTGTTCCGCCGTACCATCCCCGCATGGTCGTCGAGGCACGAAGCCCGATCATCGTCGGTCGTGACCGGGAGCTCGACCGGATCGACGCCGCCATCGAGGAGGCGGCGCAGGGCACCCCGCGCCTGATCCTCGTCCGCGGCGAGGCGGGAATCGGCAAGACGCGCCTCGTCACGGAGGCCGCGAGCCGGGCGCGTGCGTCGGGCTGTGCGCTTCTCCTGGGTGCCTGCCTCGACATCGGGGATGGCGGTCTGCCGTACCTCCCGGTCGCGGAGGCTCTTCGGACGCTCGCCCGCCTCGACCCGGCCCGCCTCGATCGGGCGCTCGGTCCCGCGCGGGAGGACATCGCGGCGCTCGTCCCGGAGCTCGGCGGCGCTGGCTCGTCCGGCAACGGCTCCGGCGTGCCGCATCACGAATCGACGAGCATCGATCGCGCCCGGCTCTTCGAGCGGTTCATCGGCTTCCTCGGCCGCCTCGGCGAGGACCGGCCGGTGATGGCGATCATCGAGGACGTCCAGTGGATCGATCGATCCACACGCGATCTCGTGACGTTCCTCGTCCGCAACGTCACGACCGAGCCCCTCGTCGCGATGCTCACCTGCCGGACCGATGACCTCGCGCCCGGTGACCCGGTCCTTGCCTGGCTCGCGGAGCTGAGCCGCGCGCCGGGTGCCGTCCGGATTCGGCTCGATCGGCTCGATCTCGACGCCGTCACCCAGCAGGTCCGCGCGATCGCGGGATCCGGCCTCGACCGCGAGGCGATCGGCAGGATCTGGGGCCGGTCAGACGGGAACCCGCTCTTCGTCGAGGAGCTC
>DASWSI010000364.1:0-3914 GCA_036402715.1 Candidatus Limnocylindrales bacterium | reverse complement strand
GTCGCTGAGCTCGAGCTGCTGGCGCCCGTGCCGCGACCGGGCAAGATCGTCGCCATCGGGCGCAACTACCGCGACCACGCCGCGGAGCAGGACGTCGAACCGCCTCCGGCGCCCCTCGTCTTCGCGAAGTTCCCGTCCGCGGCCATCGGGTCCGGGGCGGAGGTCCGGTGGGACCCGGCGCTGACGGCGCAGGTGGATTACGAGGCGGAGCTGGCCGTCGTCATCGGGATGACCGCGCGGCGTGTGGCTCCCGCGGAGGCGCTTGCGACTGTCGCCGGGTTCACGTGCCTCAACGATGTTTCCGCTCGGGACCTGCAGTTCGGGGACGGCCAGTGGACCCGCGCCAAGTCGCTCGACGGATTCTGCCCGATGGGTCCGGTGATGGTGACGCGTGACGAGCTCGGTGACGCCGAGGACCTGGCCATTCGCTGCTTCGTCAACGGCGAGGAGCGACAGTCGGCCCGAACGTCGGACCTGTATTTCGGGCTCGCCGAGGTCATCAGCCACTGCTCGCAGGCGTTCACCCTCGAGCCCGGGGACGTGATCGCGACCGGAACGCCGGCCGGCGTCGGGGCCTTCCGCAAGCCGCCGGTGTTCCTTGGCGACGGCGACGAGGTCGTGGTCGAGATCGAGGGCATCGGCCGGCTGGTGAACCGCTTCCGGACCGAGCGGGTGCCGTGACGGCAGCCGAGCCGCTGCCCGTCATGTCCGCCGCCGAGGATGCAATCCCGTGCGCGGCGTCTGCCGCCGCCGCTCGGGTCACACCCGCTGCCTTTGCCGGCTCCGACGAGGGCGTCACGATTCGCGCTCCGCTCCTCCGGGCGCGGACCGTGGCGCTCCTCGCCGGCGCCGGGAATGCCCTCGCCCCGGGGAGGCCGCGCGGATCGAGACGATTGATGAGCGCGGATTGGCCGCGAGACGCCGGCGACGCGTCGTGCGCGCGGCGCGTCGCCCTCACCGCTCCTCGGAGCGACTCCCCTTCTGATACGCCTCGCGAGCGCGGTCCACGCGCTCGCGGGCGGCATCCCACGCCTTCGAGTCCGGCTTCGCGCGGCCCAGCTCACGCTCGGCCTCGCGCCACGCCTCGAGGAGGTCGGCAAGCGTGCGGGCGCGCGCACTCTCGGATCCTCTCCGTTTGTCGTCCGAGGTCATGCGGGTTCGGCCCCCTCGGGATCGCGTGCGGCGTGACGGCCTTCGTTAGGTCCGGATTGTGGCAATCGGGCCTATTGGTTGTCCAGTCCCTACTGCCTCGTGCGATGCAACGGGGCCGCAATGCCGATGCAATCGTTGGGCCCCGATGCGGAGCCCGAGAGCGATACGAATTGCCCGACCGTCCCTGATGTCCCCTGGAACACGCCGGCCAGTCGTCCGGATTCGCCTTGCGGGGCCGCAGCCAGAGGCAGATGATGGGTCGACAACCGGAGCATCTCGTGACGCCATCCCCAGCGGAGACCGGGATTCGCCCGTCCGCCATCGACCTCCTGACGCTCCAGGAAGCCGCGGCGGCGACCGGACGAAATCCGGAGCTTCTTCGCCGCTGGTGCGCCGCCGGCCGGATCCGTTGTCAGCGGATCGGGCGGGACTGGGTCATCGACGCTTCCGATCTGGCCGCCGTCGAGGCGATGCCGCGAAGAGGGGTTGGCAGGATGACGCAGATCGCGCTCGACGATTTGGCGTCCCTTCCGGCGGAGCTGCGCGCCGAGGTCGAGAACTGCCTCGACGCAGGTGAGCTCGTTCGGGTCGTCGTTCTCGGCATCGAGGGGTCCGCGCTCGTGCTGACGGATCGGAAGGTCCTCGTCGCCCGTGACGGCGTTCTCGTCACCGAACCGAAGCGCGGGCGCGTCGCGATCTGGCCGCTCGGACGGATTCGCCGCGTCCAGCTCGACGCCGGCGTCTCCGCGGGCGCACTCGTCCTGACGCCCCAGGATCCCGACGATCGCGCGCTGACCGTCGTTCTCGCCCGGCCGCATCTCGCCCGGGCCGAAGCCGCGACGACGGCCATCCGGGAGCTGCTCGACAACGCCGGGAGCTACGACTCGAATCGGTAGGCCCCGGCCCGCCCGCCCGCCGCGCGGCCGGCCCGGCCGCGCGCCGCGCGGATCTCGCAGCGCCGTCTCAGGAACTTCGAAGAATCGACCGTCACGGTTCGGCGCGACGACACAACCCGAGCAACGACCCCACGACCCGCCCGCCGAGCGCGGTCGACGCAGGAGGTTTCATGACGCCCAGCGGAGCTCCTCCCTCGCGCCGCCGTGTGCGCCCCATCGCCGGCGTGGCCGCAGTGCTCGTCGTCGTCCTCCTCGCGGCCGGTGCGTACGGCGTCTGGTACCTGTTCCTCAAGCCGGGCGGGCCGGCGGCGATCGCAGAGCAGAGCCTTCCGCCGGTGCCATCGCGCATCGCGGCCGCTTCGGCGAGTGGCGCGGCGTCCGGCTCGGCGGCGGCCGCGGGTTCCTCGGGGGCGGCGGCGTCAACCGCGACATCGGGCGCCATCGCAGGCACGTGGAAGGTCGACACGTCGATCGGCTCGTTCTCGGACTTCACCGATTCGTTCGTCGGCTACCGCGTCCAGGAAGAGCTCGGCAGCATCGGCGCGAACACGGCCGTGGGTCGAACACCGAGCGTCACCGGCACGATGACGCTCGCCGGGACGACCGTGACGGCGGCGACCATCACGGCCGACCTGACAAGCCTTCGGAGCGACGACCAGCGCCGCGATGGACAGCTGTCCCGGCAGGGCCTCGAGACGTCGACGTTCCCGACGGCGACGTTCACCCTGACGTCACCGATCGAGCTCGGTTCGACGCCGGTGGCCGGCCAGCAGGTCGCCGTGACCGCGAAGGGGACGCTCAACCTCCACGGCCAGGCGAAGGACGTCGAGCTGCCGCTCAAGGCGCGCCTCTCGAACGGTGTCATCACCGTCGCCGGCTCCCTCCCGATCGTCTTTTCGGACTACGGCATCCAGAAGCCGAGCTCGTTCGCGGTGCTCAGCATCGCGGACCAGGGAACGATGGAGCTGCAGCTCTTCTTCTCGCGCGGGTAGTCGCCGACGACCGCCACGCGACGCGCTCCGGCCGCCGCGCGGCGCACACAGACGTTTCTCATCTTTCGGCGGCAGTCTGGCCGCCAGCCCCATAACGACAGCCCGAGCCCACGGGCACCCGGAGGTACTCGTGAACGACACGAACCGTGAGCTCAGGTCCCTGTCCGACGCCCTCGACGGGCGAACGACGAGCGAAGCCGTCCTGTTCGAGATCCGGCGCGTCATCGTCGGTCAGGACGCGATGCTCGAACGAGTCCTCGTCGCGCTGCTCGCCGGCGGCCATCTGCTTCTCGAGGGCGTTCCCGGCCTCGCCAAGACGCTGACCGTGAAGACCCTCGCCGATGTCCTCGACGCGTCGTTCCGTCGAATCCAGTTCACGCCGGACCTCGTTCCCGCGGACCTCGTCGGGACCCGGATCTACCGGCCGGACCGCGGCACGTTCGACACGGAGCTGGGCCCCGTCTTCGCGAACTTCCTTCTGGCCGACGAGATCAACCGGGCCCCGGCGAAGGTCCAGTCCGCGCTGCTCGAGGTGATGCAGGAGCGGCAGGTGACGATCGGGCCGGAGACCTTCGCCGTCCCGCGGCCGTTCCTCGTGATGGCCACCCAGAACCCGATCGAGTCCGAGGGGACGTACCCGCTGCCCGAGGCCCAGGTCGACCGATTCATGATGAAGGTCGTGGTCGGCTACCCGAGCGCGGGGGAGGAGGCGGTCGTCGTCGAGCGATCGCTCCGGCCGGCGCCCGAGGTGACGTCGATCCTCACGGCCGAGGGGCTGTCCGAGCTCCAGGCCCTCACGGCGCGCGTGTACGTCGACCGCTCGATCGTCGACTACGCGGTCGCGCTGACCGCCGCCACGCGCAACCCGGAGCAG
>DASWSI010000363.1:0-5291 GCA_036402715.1 Candidatus Limnocylindrales bacterium | reverse complement strand
TCCTCGTCGTCGGCGAAGCGGTCGCCATGGCGCCGCGCACCTCGGCTGCCGAGCGGACATTCCTCGAGCGGGTCGCGGCGACGGGTGGCGGCGCGCTGACCGAAGCGGTCCGCCGCGACCCGACGGGTGCGGCGTCCGCGTTGCTCGCCCGCGTCGTGTGGGCGCCGGACCTCGAGAGCTGCCTCGCGCTCCAGCCGGAGATTCCCGCCGGATGGGTGGTGGTCGCGCGCGATGGTGGCGCGGTCGTCACGGGCATGTCCGTTGCGCTCGGTGCCCCGGATTCGCCGCTCGAGCGTCGCACCGAGCATGAGCGGCTTCGAGCCGAGGTCGACCGCGTCGCGCGAGAGCGCCTCGACGCGGACGCGGCCGCGACGGTCGCCCGCGACGCCGCCGACGGCGCGCGGACGGAGCTGGAGCGTTGTCGCGCGGACGAAGCCGCGGCGACGGCACACCGCCGACGGGCCGAGGAATCGGAGCGGATTGCGGCACGCGACCTCGAGGCCGCCGCGCGCGAGGCAACCTGGCACGAGACGGAAGCCGCGCGGCTCGATCGCGAGGCTCGGGATGCCCACGCCGCAGCCGCCGCGCTCGGTGCCGGCGAAGCGGTGTCGAGCCCGCCCTCGAACGGCTCGGACGACTCCGCGGCGATCGCGGCATGGCAGTCGAGAGCCGACGAGCTGCGCGCCCAGCGCGACCGATTGGCGGCGGACCTCGCGGCGCGGGACGCGGCGCGGCGGGACGCGGAGAGCCGTCGGGCACGAGCCGAGGCCGCCGTCGCGATGGACGAGGAGCGGATCGTGCGTGCCGACCGTGATGCGGCGGCGCTCGTCGACCGAACGGCGGCGCTCGAGGCCGATCGCGTGTCATTGCGTGCGGAGCTCGCCGGCGCGGTCGCCGCGGAGCTCGCCGCTCGGTCGGTCCTCGGGGATCTCCGCGCCGCCGACGTGGCAGACCGCGAGCGACTCGCGTCGGGCGAGCGGGCCGCCGCGGAGGCACGCGACCGGCTGCGCTCGGCGGACGAACGCCTGCGAGCGGCCGACCGGGCGGATCTCGAGGCGCGCCTCGGGCTCGATGCGCTTCGTGAACAGCTTCTCGTCGAGCTCGCCGGCCTCGGCGGCGTCGGCCTCGCGGCGCTCTCGCCAGCGCGCGGGACTCGCGAGGCTTCGCCGGAGGCGCCTGGCGCGCCCGAGCCGGGCGCGACTTCGGACGCCACAATTGATTCGACCACGGCGACGGAGGCGGACGACGCCGCGGCATTCGAGCTCGCGATCGACGCCGTCGCTGCGGGCTGGGCCGCTGCGCCTCCGGACCGCGAGGCGCCGAGCGTCACCCGGCTGGCGACCCTGCGCCGCCGCTACCACGAGCTCGGGGCCGCGAACCCGTTCGCGGTCGAGGAGTACGCCGCTCTCCGCGATCGCCTCACGACGCTCGACCGGCAGCAGGAGGACCTCCGGACCGCGATCGCGGGCACGCGGCGCCTCATCGATGAGCTGAACACGATGATCGCGGACCAGTTCAGCACGACGTTCCGGGCACTCGAATCGGCCTTCGACCGGCAGTTCAACCAGCTCTTCGGTGGCGGGTACGCGAAGCTCCAGCTCACCGATCCACTCGACGTCTCATCCACCGGCGTCGACATCGTCGCCCGGCCGCCAGGCAAGAAGGCGCAGGCCCTCGCGATGCTGTCGGGCGGTGAGCGGGCGCTTACCGCGGTCGCTCTCCTGTTTGCCATGCTCGAGGTCCGGCCGGTGCCGTTCTGCGTCCTCGACGAGGTCGACGCGGCGCTCGACGAGGCGAACGTCGGGCGGTTCTCGGACGCGCTGCGCGGCCTTGCGGCGCAGACGCAGTTCATCGTCATCACCCATAACCGCGGCACGATCGAGGGAGCCGACGCGCTCTACGGGGTCACCGTCGGCGACGACTCGGTCAGTCGCGTCATCAGCCTTCGGCTCGACGAGGCGCGGGCGCTGGCGGAGCGTCGCGAGCCGGTCACGCCCGTCGCGGTCGGCTGACCGGCAGGAAACATGTTCTGGCGACGGAAGCAGGAACCGAAAGCCGACGACGAACGGGCACCCGATGAGGTGTCCCGCGACGCCGCACCCGACGCACCCACAGACGTCGCCGAGCCGGGCCCTCCGGCCGCGGCGCCCGAACCCCTCCGGCCGCTCTTCGCCGCGGCGCGCGATGAAGAGGACGAGCTCGAGCGGCTCCGCGATCGCGCCCGCGCCCAGGCGGCGGCGGACCTCGACGCCGGGCTGACGAGGACGCGGGCCGGCTTCATCGGCCGGCTGCGTGGCCTCGCGGGCGGGGATGCCGGCGGCCCGTCGTGGGAGGACGTCGAGGAGACACTCATCGCCGCGGACGTCGGCGCGGCGCTCGCGCTGGAGATCGTCGACCGCGCACGCGCGCGCCGGGACGTGGCCGGCGGCGAGGCGGCAGTTCGGGCGGAGCTCGCCGCGCTCCTCGTTCGCCGCGAAGGGACGTGGGAGCCTCGCTCGTCCGTTCCGGGCGGCCCCGCGGTCATCCTCGTCATCGGCGTCAACGGCACCGGCAAGACGACGACGATCGGCAAGCTCGCCGCCCGCTACGCCGCGGAGGGGCGGTCCGTCATCCTCGCGGCGGCAGACACGTTCCGCGCGGCGGCCATCGATCAGCTCCGGATCTGGGCCGAGCGCGCCGGCGTCGCGGTTGTCGCCCACGCTCCCGGCGCCGATCCCGGTGCCGTCGTGTTCGACGCGCTCGACGCTGCCGTCGCGCGCGGGATGGACCTCGTCATCGCCGACACTGCCGGGCGCCTCCACACGAAGGCGAACCTCATGGATGAGCTGCGCAAGGTCCGCCGGATCATCGACAAGCGGCTTCCGGGAGCGACGCCGGAGACCCTCTTCGTCCTCGACGCGACGACCGGCCAGAACGGCCTCGCCCAGGCAATCGCATTCCACGAAGCGGTCGGGCTCACGGGGATCGTCCTGACGAAGCTCGATTCGACGGCCAAGGGCGGGATCGTCTTCGCGATCGAGGACGCGCTCAAGATCCCCGTCCGGTTCGTCGGCGTGGGGGAGAAGGCGACCGACCTCCTGCCGTTCGATCCCGAAGCGTTCGTCGAGGCGCTGTTCGCCTAGCCGACCGGCGTCGCTGCGCCGGAGAAGGTCCCGTTTCCCGGGTTCGGAGGGCTGCGCTACACTCGCCGGGACCCGGTGCGTCAGAACTCGCGCACCATCCGGACGGCCTTGCGCCTACCGGCTCCACTCACCGGAGCTTCGCCCGATTCGATGTTCGACACCCTCAGCGATCGCCTGCGGAAGACCCTCGCCGGGCTGACCGGCCGCGGCCGCGTCAGCGAGGCGGATGTCGACGTCGCGCTCCGCGAGATCCGCCTCTCGCTGCTCGAGGCGGACGTCAACTTCAAGGTCGTCCGCGACTTCGTCGCCCGCGTCCGCGAACGCGCCGTCGGGGCGGACATCCTCGAGAGCCTCACCGCCGGCCAGCAGGTCGTGAAGATCGTCAACGACGAGCTCGTCGACCTCCTGTCGGCCGGGGACCGGACCTTCCACCTGACCGGCAATCCGGCGGTGATCTCGCTCGTCGGCCTCCAGGGCGCCGGCAAGACGACGACCGCCGCGAAGCTCGCCCGGCACATCGTCAAGCTCGGCCGACGGCCGCTCCTCGTCGCGGCGGACCCGTACCGGCCCGCGGCAGCGGACCAGCTGGAGACGCTCGGCAAGGCGATCGACATTCCCGTGCATCGCGCGCCCGCGGGCACCTCCGTCGTCGACATCGTCCGTGGCGGCCTCGAAGCGGCCCGCCGGCAGACCCGCGACACCGTCATCCTCGACACGGCCGGCCGGCTCAGCCTCGACGAGGCGCTCATGGCGGAGATCGGGGCGGTGAACGCGGCCGTCCATCCGGTCGAGACGCTCCTCATCGTCGACGCGATGACGGGCCAGGAAGCTGTCGCCGTCGCCCAGGCCTTCGCGGCCGCGGTCCCGGTGACCGGCCTCGTCCTGACGAAGATCGACGGTGACGCCCGTGGTGGCGCCGCGCTGTCGATCAGCTCCGTGACCGGCATCCCGGTCAAGTTCCTCGGCACCGGCGAGAAGACGGACGGCCTCGAGGTCTTCCACCCGGACCGCCTCGCCGGCCGGATCCTCGGGATGGGGGACATCCTCACGCTCGTCGAGCGCGCGCAGGAGGTCGTCGACGCGAAGGACGCGGCGAAGATGGAGGAGAAGCTCCGGACCGCGCAGTTCACCCTCGAGGACATGCTCGACCAGCTGCAGCAGGTCCAGAAGATGGGGCCGATGGGCCAGATCATGTCGATGATCCCCGGCATGGGCGGCATGGCCAAGGAAGCCCAGGCGGCCGTGGACCGGGGCGACCTCGCGCGGGTCGAGGCGATCATTCGCTCGATGACGCCGCGCGAGCGCCGCGATCCAGCCGTCCTCAACGCCTCGCGCCGCCGCCGCGTCGCAGCGGGCTCCGGAACGACGCTGCCGGACGTCAACCGGCTCGTCAAGCAGTTCGGCGAGATGCAGAAGCTCATGAAGCAGCTCTCGGGGGGCGGTCGCCGCGGCGCGGCGACGGCTCTCCTCGGCCGGCGCTAGGCGCAAGGGGGATTTCCACGTGACCGAACAGGATCCGAACGCGACGCAGGTCCCCGGACCCGCCGCGACGAGACCGCAGGCCGGTGGGGATGCTGCCACGGTTGTCTGGACGGCACCGCGCGAAGGACCGGCCGAGGACATCACCCCGCCGCCGGCCAGCCCGGTTCGGCGCAACCGGACCGGGAGCCCGATTCGGTGGGCGATTGCGCTGCTCGTCACCGTCGTCGTGCTCGTGGTGGGGGCCGTCGGCGCGGTCCTGCTCGCCGGCGAGTCGGCGCCGTCGACGCTCGTCGGGTACGTGCCCGCGGGCAGCCTCGCCTATGGCGACCTGCGGCTCGACCTGCCCGGCGACCAGCGGCAGAAGCTCGGCCAGTTCCTCTCGAAGTTCCCGGGCTTCGCCGACCAGGCGAGCCTCGATGCGAAGCTCGACGAGGCGATGGACCGCTTCGTCCGGGGCGTCAGTGGGAACAGCCAGGACTACACGACGAAGATCAAGCCGTGGTTCGGTGGTGAGATTGCCTTCAGCCTCGGTAACTTTCCCGATCGCGCGACGCCGGCCTCCTCGCGGGCGCTGCTGATCGTCTCGGTCACGGACGCGACGAAGGCACGCGCCTGGCTCGACGGCGTGATCACGGGCACGAGCGGGATGACGAAGACGACCGAGACGTACAACGGGACGGACCTGAT
>DASWSI010000362.1:0-5357 GCA_036402715.1 Candidatus Limnocylindrales bacterium | reverse complement strand
ATCGCGTGAAGCACGGGCGCATCGGCGAGCTGCGCGCTCCGCTCGTCACGACTGTCGACGACGGCCGCGGACACGATGTCGGCGGCGACGTCGCGCAGCGCCGGGCCCGCGCCATCAGGCGCGCGGAGGAACGCGACGGACGTCTCGGGCAACGAGCCTGGAACGGCGGCCCGGAACTGGTCGCGCGAGACGACGATGAAATCCTCTCCGGGCGGGAGGGACGGATAGCTGTCGCGGATCGAGACGACCCGGAACCTGGCGTTCGTGCCGTGGACGCTGAGGTCGAACGTCGCGCCGAGTGACAGCTTCCGGCCGGAGCCGCTGAGCGTCGTCGACACGATCGCCGGGAGCGGCGATGCGCCGGCCGTGACGGATTGCGTCATCTCGCGCGGAAAGCCGGGATCGGCGGGCGTCCCGGCGTCCACGGCGCGAAGCGCGTCGACGTCGACCGCGAGGAAGTCGACGAGCGCGCCCTGCGCCTGCAGCGTGAGCCTCGCCCGGTACGCGCCTGCCGCGGCCTCGACCCCGCGGAGCGTCTTCGGGTCGAACGTGGGCGGAAACGGGATTCCGCCACCGGTCAGCCTGTACGGCGCCCCGACCTCCTGCCACGCCGCGACCTCAGCCGCCCGGTCGAGGTGGCCGAGCGTCGCCGCGGCGAAAGCCCCGACGGTCACGGTCGTCATGACGATCACGAGGATCGCGGCCGCGCTCCAGCCCCGCGTCGCGCTTCGCATCCCGAGGATCGGCACGAGACCGCGCCGCCGGGCCGCGATCAGGACGAGGAGTCGCATCGGGATCGGCAGGATCCGGACCGCGAGCAGCGCAGCGGCCGCAGCCGCGAGCGCCGGAACGGCGGCGATGAATGGATCGGTCGCCCCAAGCTCGGTCGCGCTGCTGGCCGCATGAATGCTCCGCTCCCTGATGACGTACGCGCCAACGATCGCCGCACCGACGACCACGGCCTCGAACGCGAGGCGTCGAGGGCTCGGCGCGGGGTTCCCGCTTTCGCGCACGTCCCGGCCGCGCCGGCTCGCGGCAATCCCCGCGGCGACAAGGAGCACGATCGTCACGGCCGCCACGGCGCCGGCTGCGATCACGCTCAGCGCCCCGAGCGGCCCCGGGACCGCGACCGCCGAGACCGCCAGGGCGACCGCCGCGGCCGGCACCGCGACCACCGTCGCCTCGATGACGAGCGCGAGCAGGACCTGGCGAAGTGACGCGCCGCGCGACCGCCACAGCACGTACGTGGAAGCGCCGCGCCTCGTCGCGAGCAAGGCGATCAGCGCGAGGGCGGCGACTGCGACCGCTGCCGGGCCCACGGCGATCACGGTCAGGACGCCGATCGCGGACGCCCACCGCGCCCGGTGCCCCTCGAGGATCGTGCGCAGGCCGCTTCGGAGCGCGGTCGTCGAGACGCCACCAACCGGGCCGCCGGATGCCGGGAAGACGCTCTCCATTCGCCGGGCGTCGACGACGACGCCGTCGAGGGTGTCGGCCGACAACCGGTTCGGCTGGACGTAGTAGCGCCACGTGTAGCGGACCGGGAGGCCGCTGCGGTCGGTCGCGGACATGAGCGCCGGGTAGGCGGCCGGATCCAGCACCGCAACGGCATCGAGGAACGAGACGTCCGGCGAAAGGGTCCGCACGGTTGGCGTCGCGAGCGTCGTGTCATCGAGCCAGTACCTGGCTCCGGGGTCCGCGATCTCGAACAGGCCGACGATCCGCAGCTCTGCACGATCGGGCGGCCGGCGCTGCCCCACCAGCGGATCGCGGGGGTCCGGGGCGAGCGACAGCACGTCTCCGAGCGCGACGTGGAGCGCGGCGGCGGCCGCCGCCGACAGCGATCCCTCGAATCGCGTCACCGGGCCTTGCGGCTCCTCGCCCGTGTCGGACGGCGGCGCAGGGGGTGCCGGCGTGACCGATGTCGCCCCGGTCGGCGCCCGACCCGCGACGTACCGGAGGTGATCCGCGACGCGCTCCTGGAACCGCATCCGGACGTAGGTCAGCGGGTTGCGATCGGGCCCGATTCCCCAGCGGATGCTGTCGACGACGTAGGTCCGATCGTCGAACAGCGCCCGGACGCGTGTCGGGAGCCGGCGCTCGAGCTCCTGCCCGGTTGCGACGACGTCCGACAGCGGTTCGCCAAAGCCCTGCTGGATCCGCGTCTCCTGGACGAGCTGGACGTTCCGCTGGAAGGCGCTGGCACGATCGACGACGTCGTGGAGCGCGCCATCTGCGGCCCTGGCAAGCGCGCGCGGCGCGGCGGCGAAGACGAACGCGGTCACGAGCACGAGCCCCGCGAGCAGGAGCGTCGAGGCCCGCTGGCTGCGGAGCCGGCGGAGCGACCGCAGTGGCCAGAGCATCAGTCGGCGGACCGCAGGACGCTGCTGATCCGGACCCTCGCGAGCTGTCGCCGGACGACGAGGACGGTCGGGACGAGGAGTGCGAGCTCGACCGCGTATGGCAGGACGAGCGCGGCCCACGGGATCACGACGACCGGCGGCGGCACCGCGGCGGCGCCGGTCGACGTCAGGCCCACGAACGGCAGCACGAGCCAGGCGAGAAGCAGCCCGAGGCCCAGGCCGGCGAGGAGCCCGATCCCGAGCAGGAACACGTTCTCGAGGGACAGCCAGATCGACAGCTCTCGACCGGACAGCCCGAGTGCCCGGAGCAGCGCGAACTCCCCGACCCGCTCACCCGCGGACACGCCGGCGCTGACGACGAAGCCGACGGCCGCGAAGACGATCGCCGCGACGGATCCGAGACCGATGACCCCGATCAGTCCCAGCGTTCCCGGGTCCGTCGACAGGGACGCCGTCAACGTGTCGCGCCCGATGACGGATGTCACGGAGAACGGCGGTCCCGCAGCCGCGGCGACCACAGCCGTGCCGCGGCCCGGGTCCACCTCGAGCCACCACTCGCGCGCCGCGCCGGCGGCCTGCGGCGTCTCGAACCTCGTAGCCTCGAGCGTCGGGTCGTCGACGACGACGAATGGCAGGGTCGGGTCGAGAGGCGGGAAGCTGTCGGTGACGCCGATGATCCGGATCCGCTGGCTCCGTCCGCCGACGGAGGCTGCGATCGTGTCACCGACCGTGGCGCCCGCGAGCTCGAGGAACCGCCGGCCGGCGATCGCGGGGACGGCGATGTCTTCCGCGGCGCCGACCTGGTAGCTGAACGTCGGCGGGTCGAACGCCGTCGCCGGTGGTTGCCGGGCGTCCTCGTCGCCGACCTGGATTCGGAATGGCTTGCCGGCCGGCGGCGAGAACGAAACCGGCTCCGTCGGGTCGATCCGGCGCCAGCCCCAGCCGCCTGCGGCCGGAATCCCGATCGCCGTCCACGTGGCCCCCGTCGTTGCGGCACTCCACGCCATCCCCGCGAGGTCGACGGTCCCGCCGACCGAGGCGTCCGGCGGCGGCTCGATCCGGATCTGGATCGCGCGCAGCCAAAGCGGGCCGCCGGCCTTGATCGTCGCCCCGCCCGCCGTCTGGAACAGCGGCACCTCGATCCGCTGGGCCGTGCCGCTCAACCGCGCAGAACCGCCGCCAACCGTATGGAAGCGCCCGTCGCCGTCCTCGACGATGACGCTCACCACGACACCGGCGTAGGCGGTTGGGATGGCGGGCGTTCCCGGACTCGCGACGAGATTCACGTCGAGTGTCGCGGCGAGCCTCGCGATCCCGTCGGGCAACGGCAAGCCGGACGGCGCTGGCCGCGCGTCCGCGAGGTGCGCGACGGCGGCCGGCAGCCCGAGGGCCGTCTCGGCCGGGGGAAAGGCAACGATCCGCGCCGTCGTCGCCGCGTCGACGGCGACGAGCTGGGCGGACCGGATCGCGTTGCCGACGTCGATCGTCTGTCGGATGACGGGCATCGCCGTCCGGACGCCGGGGATGGAGCGGTACGCGGGCCCCACGGCCCACCCCTCGAGGACCGGGTAGTCCGCGGTCACGACGCGGACGTCCGCGGCGGCGCGATAGGCGGCCTGGTCGCCCTGTGACCGCGTCCAGGTGGCTGCGTGCGCGGCACCGAATGTCCCGAGTGCGGCCGCGAGCATCAGGAGCAGCGCGGAGCGGGTGTAGCGAAGCGGGCGACGCGAGACCTGCCGGCCACCGATCGACGCGACAAGCCCCGGCCGGCGCTCCAGGAGGCGCTCGGCGACCTCGGCAATGCGTGGAATGATCCTGACGGCGAACAGCGCGCCGGCGAGCAGCCCGATGCCCGGCGCCGCGACCAGCAGCGGATCCACACCGATCGCCCCCCTCGCGTTGCGCGTCAGCGGCGCACCGTAGAGTCGGAGCTGCCAGAGACCGAGGGCGGCCACGCCGAGCAGGGCGACGTCGATCCCGAGCCGCTGGCCGAGCGTCCGGCCCGCCCCGCGGCCGAGCGACGCACGCACTCCGGACGGGCTCGCGGCCGCGGTCAGCGTGGGGAGGGTGAGCCCGACGGCGCAGCCGAGTCCCGCGAGCGCGGCGGCGAGCGCAGCCGTCGGCGTGACCGTCACGTCGCGCACGAACCCGAGGTCGCCGAGCGGCCCGACCGACCCGAGGACGCGGACGACGGCAACCGCAAGGAACGGGGCCACGACGCTCGCCGTGGCAGCGAGCAGCAAGGACTCGACGAAGGCCATGACGATGAGATGGCCGGAGCCCGCCCCGCGCGAGCGGAGCAGCGCGGTCTGGGCGCGGCGGCGCTCGAGGAGCATCCCGGCGACGAGCACGATCGCGTAGCCCGCGAGCACGGCGAACTGGATCGTCAGGAGCGCGACGCCGCTCCGGGTGACGGTGGCCGCGCGCCCTGCGTCCGCGAGGATCGCCGGGAGCTTCGTCGTGACTGCGACGTCCCGGGTCGCGGGGAGCTCCCGCGCGAGGCGATCGCCGAGCGAGGCGACACTCGCACGCAGCGGCTCGATCTGGTCGAGCCCCAGCTCCTGGACGTCGAGGATCCCACGCCACTCGAGATCGAGCGAGGAGGCGATGCCGCGGCCGGTGAGATCCGCCGGAGCCACCACAAATGGCCCGCGCGTCGTGAACCGGCCAACCGTCTGAACGCCCTGGAGCTCGAGCGGGTTGCCGCGAAAGTACGGGTCGCTGCCGTTCGGCTGCCATACGCCGACGACGACGACGTCGACGGAGACGCCTGGGTCGAGCCGGCTCGCCAGCGAGACGCGGGACCCGATCTGCAGTCCGAGCGCGTCCGCGGCGCCGCTCGAGAGGACGGCCTCGACCGGATTTCTCGCGGCGACCGGCCAGGAGCCGCGGATCAGCCTCGCGTGCTGGTCGAGGCCCTCGTAGCTCCACAGCTCATCGAGGTCGACGACATCGCCGGCGCCGGCGCTCGCGAGCGCGAAGGAGCCGGAACGC
>DASWSI010000361.1:0-3308 GCA_036402715.1 Candidatus Limnocylindrales bacterium | reverse complement strand
CCGCTCGTGCCGGTGAAGATCGCCGCGGGGTGGAAGTTCCAGCGGAGGAACCCGAGGAGCGCGCCGGCAAGCACGAAGCACAGGACCGCGACGAACGGCTGACCGACCTGGGCCGTCGCTGTCGTCAGGCTGATGACGCCGAGCGTCACCGCGGCGATCAGCGCGATGCCGGACGACAGCCCGTCGAGGCCGTCGATGAAGTTCACGCTGTTCAGCATCCCGAGGATCCAGAGCACGGTGAAGCCCGCGGCGAACGGCTCGTCGAACGGGATCGCGTTCGGGCCGAACGGGTTGTTCACGCGGCCGATCTCGATTCCGAGCACGACGGCACCGGCTGCGAGCGCGACCTGACCGATCAGCTGCCACCGCGCCCGAAGGTCGAGGTAGTCGTCGATGGCGCCGATCGCGGCCGCGGCCGCGCCGCCCGCGAGCAACGCGATGAGCTGGCCCGCGTCGAGCGATGCCGGCGTCCGCACGAGATGCAGCTGGTCGTTGATCGCCACGACGACGATCGCGACGACGAGGAACGCGAGCGCAACCGCGATTCCGCCCGCGCGCGGGACAGGCCGGGTGTTCACGCGACGGTGATTCGGGCGGTCGACGACTCCGAGACGCACGGCGCGGCGCCGCACGAGCGGTGTCAGGACGAGCGACAGGAGGGCCGCGACGACGAAGGCCGCGACGAGGTACGGCAGCGCCGACGGCGCGTCCGAAACGAACTTCACGTCCGGGGCAGCCCCGGGACCGGGAAGCGGTTGCAGATGTCGCGGACCTCGGCGGCCAGGCGAGCCTGCGACGCGGGCGCGTCGCGAGTCTCGATCGCGTCGATGATGAGGCGGCCGATCGCCCGCATCTCGTCCGGCCCGAAGCCGCGGGTCGTGGTCGCGGGCGTCCCGACGCGGATTCCCGACGACGTGTTCGGTGGCAGCGTGTCGAACGGGATGGCGTTCTTGTTGACCGTGATCCCGATCGCGTCGAGGAGGTGCTCGGCGTCCTTGCCGTTGACACCGAGGGGCGTCACGTCGACGAGCATGAGGTGGTTGTCCGTCCCACCGGACACGACACGCGCGCCGCGATCGGCAAGCGTCTGCGCGAGCAGCCGCGCGTTGTCGACGGTCCGCTGCTGGTCGGTTCGGAACTCGTCCATCGCCGCGAGCCGGAACGCGACGGCCTTGCCCGCGATGACATGCATGAGCGGACCGCCCTGGATGCCGGGGAAGACGGTCTTGTCGATCGTTTGGCCAAGCGACGACTTGACGTTCGGGAAGTCCGCCGGGTCGACCGAATCCGGCAGGTTGTCGCGACTGAAGATCAGCCCGCCGCGGGGGCCGCGGAGCGTCTTGTGCGTCGTCGTCGTGACGATGTCGGCGTGCGGGAAGGGGCTCGGGTGGAGGCCCGCGGCCACGAGGCCGGCGATGTGCGCCATGTCGACGAAGAGCAGCGCGCCGACACCGTGGGCGATCGCGGCCATCCGCTCGAAGTCGATGATCCGCGGATAGGCGGACGCGCCGGCGACGATGAGCTTCGGGCGGACGTCGCGCGCCTGGCGCTCGAGCGCGTCGTAGTCGATCCGCTCATCGGCCTGGCTGACCCCGTAGGCGTGGACCTCGAACAGCCGCCCGGAGAAGTTCAGCTTCATCCCGTGCGTGAGATGACCACCCTGGTCGAGCTTCATCCCGAGGATTCGGTCGCCCGGCTCGAGGACGCTGAAATACGCGGCCATGTTGGCCTGCGCGCCGGAATGCGGCTGGACGTTGACGTGCTCGGCGCCGGGAAAGAGGGCAAGGGCCCGCTCCTGGGCGAGCGTCTCGGCAACGTCGACGAACTCGCAGCCGCCGTAGTACCGCTTGCCCGGCAGGCCCTCGGCGTACTTGTTCGTCAGCCAGCTGCCCTGCGCCTCCATGACGGCCGCGAAGGTGTAGTTCTCGCTGGCGATCAGCTCGATCTTGTCGTGCTGGCGGGCGCGCTCCTGCTCCATCGCGCGCCACAGCTCTGGGTCGACGTCGGCGAGCTTCGCCCAGCCCAGCCCCGACGCGCTCGACACGGACATCGCAGGGCTCCCTTCCCGGCCGTCGCGTGCTCGCCCCTCACGACCCGGCCGATACCGATCAGAACGCTGGCTATCTTCCCACGATCGGTCGCTCCGGAGGCGGTCCCCCGTCGCCCGGGGAGGCGATCGCATGGTCGATTCCGGCGCGCTCGAGCGCGGTCGCGATTCGCGATGGGTCAACGGCGCCGGCGCGGATGATTCGGGCCAGCGGAGCGGAGCAGTCGACGACGGTCGACGGTGGGCCGCCGGTCGCGCGCCCGCCGTCGAGGACGAGGTCGATCGCCGGGCCGAGAACGTCGACGATGGCGGCGGCGTCGCGCGCTTCGGGCTCGCCCGAGCGATTCGCGGACGTCGCGGGGAACGGACCGATCGCCGCGGCGAGCGCGCGCGGGCAGGCGTGGTCCGGGACGCGGAGACCCACCGTTGGCGCGCCCGCCGTCATGACCTGGGGCAGGACCACGTCCGCCCGCCGCGCGAGGACGAGTGTCATCCCGCCGGGCCAGAACGCCTCCGCGAGCAGCGCCGCGGCCGGCGTCTCAACACCCAGGCGCCAGGCCTGCGATGGATCCGCGAGGAGCAGCATGATCGCCCGATCCGGCGGCCGGCCCTTGGCGGCGAAGAGCCGCTCGATTCCGTCCGGTGTCGCAAGGTTGCAGGCGATCCCGTAGACCGTGTCGGTGGGGAGGGCGACGAGCCCGCCGCGTCGCAGGATGTCCGCCGCTTCCCGACGACCGGCGTCGTCGTCCGGAACCACGCGCAGCCCGGCGTTCACGACCCGGTCACGAGTGCGCCCGCCGCCTCCGACCGCTCACGCGCGCGATCGCTCGATCCTCGCCACGCGCGGGTGCCCGGCGAGATCCGCCTCGACGCTGCACGCCCAGCCGGGGAGTCGCTCCGCGACGAGGTCGACGATTGCGTCGCCCTGGTCCGACCCGATCTCGAGCAGCGCCAGTCCGTCCGGGGTCAGCGCGTCAGGCAGCCTCGCGAGGAGGCGGCCGATCACTGCGAGGCCGTCCGGTCCGCCGTCGAGCGCGCGCCGCGGCTCGAAGCTTGCCGCAACGGGAAGCCCGTCGATCGCGGCCGATGCGACATACGGCAGGTTGGCCAGGACGATCTCGAACGGAACGGCAACGACCGGCGGGAGGAGGTCCGCCTCGATGAACCGGACGCGATCCGCGACGCCGTGCCCGACGGCGTTCTCGCGCGCAAGCGACAGCGCCTCCGCGTCGTCGTCCGTGCCGATGATCTCGACCTCCTC
>DASWSI010000360.1:0-2368 GCA_036402715.1 Candidatus Limnocylindrales bacterium | reverse complement strand
CGCGTTGCGGCACGCGCTCGCGGAATACGAGCTCCACACCTATTCGATCACACCGGGTCGCCCGCTCGGGGAGGTTCTCGTCTGATGTCGGCAGTACCCGCGGACGTCGCTCCCGGTCCGATCCTCCCCGCGTGGGTGCGGCGGTTCGCCGTCGCCCCGGCCGAAGGGTGGCTGACGCTGATCCTCGTCGTCGTGATGGCGATCACCGTGGCCTGGTCGATCGACGACGCGGGCTGGGTTCTCGGCAATGCGACGTACGGTGACTTCTTCGTCTGGGCCGCGGTCTTCTCGTCGCTGATCGCGTTCGTCGGCGCGAAGGCGCGCTGGCCGCGCTGGGTGACGCACCTCATCGGCGCGGCTGCGGCAGCGCTCATCGTTCCGCTCTACGTCGGGATGGTGCTCCTGCCGAACGGCGGCACGCCGGGCGAGCTGTACCGGGCGACCGCGGTCTCGGTCGTCAACGCCTGGACGGACCTCGCCCTCCTCAATCTCGCGGTCACGAACGAGATCGGGCATTACCTCCTCGTCCTGGGTCTCATCGTCTGGTCCGTCGGCCAGTTCGCGACGTACGCGGTCTTCGGTCACCGGCGCCCGCTCGATGCCGTGATCGTCGTCGGGATGGTCCTCCTCGCGAACATGGCCCTGACGGCGCACGATCAGCTCGGCTTCCTCGTCATCTTCACGATCGCCTCGCTGTTCCTCCTGGCGCGATCGCATGCCCTCGACGAGCAGTCGACATGGGTGCGCCGCCGGATCGGCGATGCGAGCACGGTTCGCTCGCTGTATCTCCGCGGCGGAACGGTGTTCATCGTCGGCGCGGTGTTCGCGTCGCTGATCCTGACCGCGTCCGCGTCGTCCGCGCCGCTCGCCGGCGCCTGGACCGGGGTCAACGACCAGCTCATCCAGCTCAGCCAGTCGCTCCAGCGCTACCTGCCGTTCGGCGGGGCGCCGCGGCAGGTGGGCTTCGGGTTCGGCCAGAGCACGACGATCACCGGCAGCTGGACGACGGATGGCTCGCTCGCCGTCACGATCCACGTCCCGCCGGGCGACGACACGCCGTACTACTGGCGAGCCGTCACGTACGACCGATTCGAGGGCCAGGCGTGGGCCTGGACGGCGCCGCGCTCGATCGATCGGAACAGCGGCGCAGCAGCGCTCGCCGACCAGGCGGACGACCCGACGGCGCTCGGCGTGCGGCAGCCGGTTCATTTCACCGTCGACCCGGCGGCGATGCGCGGCCCATACGCCCTCAGCCCGCTCGACGCGCAGTCGATCGACCAGAGCTCGAAGCTGTACGTCGTCGGGACAGCGGGCTACTTCAGCGCGCTCCAGCTCGGCGACACGGGGAAGTCCTACACCGTCAACGCGCTGCTGCCCGTGACCGTCGACGAGCCGGGCGGCCGAACGAAGAACCGCCTCCGCGCGGCCGGAACGGACTACCCGGCGGAGATCAAGGCCCTCTACACGCAGCTCCCTGCCGACGCGCTCGGCGTCGAGTCGCGGAAGCTCCTCGACGACATCCGCGCCAAGTCGCCGGCGAACAACCCGTACGACATCGCCGCCACGATGGAGACGGAGCTCCGGAAGTTCCAGTACAACCAGAACATCACCGGCATGTGCCCGCCCGGAATCAGCGTCGTCGAGTGCTTCGCCCGGATCAAGCAGGGCTACTGCCAGTACTACGCCAGCACGATGGCCGTCTTCCTGCGCGATCTCGGCATCCCGGCCCGGATGGTCCAGGGCTTCCTGCCCGGCGCGCGCGACAAGTCGACCGGCACCGAGACGATCCTGTCGAGCAGCGCCCACGCCTGGGTCGAGGTCTATTTCCCGGGCTACGGCTGGCAGATGTTCGACCCGACGGGTGGCGGAAGGCCGCAGAACACGGCGCCCCCGGAGGGACAGGTCGTCAAGCCGTCAGCGACGCCGACGCCCGCGAAATCCGTCGCCGGCGACCACGAGGTGGACGCGACGCGGCGGCCGACCGTCCAGGGAACGACCGCCGCCGGCCCGACGGATACCGGATCCGGCCTGCTGATCGTCGTCGCCGTGCTGCTGCTTGTCGGGTTCGCGGCACTCGGCTTCATTGCGTGGCAGCGGGGACCGCGACGCGACGTCACCCCCGAGTCGGTCTGGCGGAGCATCGGCCAGACGGCGTCGCGGTTCGGCTTCGGGCCGCGCGCGAACCAGACGGTCTACGAGTACGCGGGCGCGCTCGGTGACGTCCTGCCGGGCGCGCGACCACAGCTCGAGACGGTGGCGCGCGCCAAGGTCGAGGTCGCGTACGGCCATCGCGAGCTGGGCGCGGATCGGCTCGGCGCGCTTCGCGACGCGCAGCGGCGGCTGCGGTTGAGCCTCCTGCGGCTCGCGT
>DASWSI010000359.1:0-6089 GCA_036402715.1 Candidatus Limnocylindrales bacterium | reverse complement strand
GATCCGGCCAGCCGTCCGCCCCCCTATCGCCCGCTCACCCGTCGCGGCCATCGACGCGGCGTGGAGGTCAAGGTCCCGCGCCAGGTCGAAGACGCGATCGATCGGGGCCGCGATGTCGGTCGTCAAGGTGATCGTCGTCATGGATTCGGTTGCGTGCCCTCGACTCGTCGCGCGGCGAGGCAGCGCGACAACCGCGATGAGGACGGCCGTCGCGTTCAGCGCCCCGTGCGACCGAACCATGGCGTCCACGTCGAGGAACCGAACGCCGAGCAGGATCGCGACGGACCAGGCGATGCCCATCGGCATGCCAACCAGCAGCGCCAGGCCGGCGACGCGGTGCGGCCAGCGGGCTCGGCCGGTCCGGGAAGATCCGATCAGGTCGAGCGCGAACACGATCCCCGAACCACCGACGATGAGCGCGCCGAGCGCTCCGAAA
This sequence comes from Candidatus Limnocylindrales bacterium, assembly GCA_036402715.1. GTDB lineage: Bacteria > Chloroflexota > Limnocylindria > Limnocylindrales > CSP1-4 > JACDAV01. The sequence goes on along the minus strand of DASWSI010000359.1, from coordinate 5,653 downwards.
AGGGTCGACGGCAGGGTAAAACCGAGCGCGGTCACAGGGATCCCGACGATGAACCCGAGGACGGCTCCCCGCAGCGCAGGCCGCGCCGCCGCGCCGATGCTCGCGAGCCCGAGCAGGCCGAAGCCCGCGAAGTGGAAGTGCGTCGCCGTCAGGAGAACGATGGTCGGGCTGAAGCCGAGGGGCTGCGCACCGAGCCGGTCCATCGTTGCAAAGGTCGCGCCGACTGCCAGGAACACGACCGAGGCATCGGCGCCGAGATCTGCCGCGCGCCTCGGATGGAGGATCGCCGGCAAGGCACGCAGCCCGTCGATGACAGCAGCCGCGGCTCCGGCCCCGGCGACGGCGAGCCACGGCGCCGTCAGAAGGGCCGCCGCAGGACCCGCTGGCACGGCGAATGACAACGTCAGAACGATCGCTGCGAGCAATGCCGGCCACTCCGCGAGGCCGGCAGCCCACCCTCGACGGGGCAGGGCGCCGAGCAGGCGCGGAACGACGACCAGGGGGCCGAGGAGCATGATCCGCGCCGCGAGCGGCGCCGGCAGGAGCAACAGGCCCGCGGCCCACACGAGAAGGCCGATCGCGGTCGTCACGACGGTGGCCTCGGGAAGCGGCACGCCTCGGCACCGAGGACGCGGCTCAGGAGATGGCGATTCCTGGCGACGAGCCGATAGACCGGCTCGACGAGCCGGTCGAACAAGGGCAGTCCGGCCACGAGGCTCAGCGGGCTGAGCCACGGCACCGCCCCCGCGATCCGGACCCATGCGGCACCGCCGGTCGTCCACGCCCCGCCGGCGTCGCGAACATGGATCGTCTCGAGCAGGCGCGTCTCGGGCGGCGCGTCTGGCAGCACCAGGTGCGCGCGCTGGACCGGGATCAGGTCGAGCCTGCGGTCCCCGTCGAGCCGTCGCAAGACCTCGGCGGTTCGCGAACAGAAGCCGCAGTCGCCGTCGTAGAGCACCGCGAGGGCACCCGCGCGCGGCACGCTGCCCGGTGGCGGCCCATCGGCTTGTGCTACTCTCACATAGCAAGTTATGGACCGAAAACAGGCTACTGTCAAGACGCACGAATCGAACGGCACCGCACCGCGGCCTGCGTCGAAACGAGCCGAGGAGATCCGCCTCCGGCTTGCCGACGCGTGGGGCGAGATGGGTGCCGCGTGGGGCGTTGCGCCGGCGATCGCGCGCGTTCACGCCTACCTGATGGCGCGACAGGAGCCACTCACCGAACGCGAGGTCCGCGAGGCGCTCGGGCTCTCGCACCGCGCGGCCAGTCTTGCGCTCGGCGAGGCGGAGGCGTGGGGGATCGTCGAGCGCGTCCTCGAGCCGCGCCGAGTCGGACGTCGCGGGCCCGCCGGGACCGCCTACCTCGCGGTCGGTGACCACTGGCAGTGGTTCGGCCGCGTCATCGCCGAGCGAAAGATCCGCGAGGGTGACCCCATCATCGCGGTCCTCGAGCGAACGGCCTCCGAGGCGGTCAAGGCCGCGGGCGAGACGCCAACCGATGCCGATCTCGCGGCGCTCAGCGACTGGCTCACGACGTTCCTCGTCTTTGTCCGGCTGTTCGACCGCGCGGTTGGCCTCGTGCCCCAGGTCGAGCCGCGCGAGCTCGAGCGCGGCCTGCGGCTCCTCGGCCGCGTCCCCGACACGACGATCCTTCGGCTCGTCCACCTCCTCGGTGGCCTGGAGGATGACGACGTCCTCGAGCTCGTCGAGGCGCTGAGCCGCCTCTCGCCGACGGCGGCGCGCCGTGCGACGAAGCTCATGTCCGGGGTGGTTCGGACCGTCGGGCGGTGACGGGACCGGCGGCTTCGCGGCCGCACGTCCCCGGCTACGGCATCCCGGAGGACGAGGCCGGCCTCCTGCCGTGGGCGTGGGCGAGGGAGCGGCTCGAGGCCGCGACGGTGTACTGGCTCGCGACGGCGGACGCCGAAGCTTCCCCGCACCTCATCCCGATCTGGGGCGCGTGGGTCGATGACCGCTGGTACGTGGAGGGCGGCCCCACTCGCTGGCAGCGCAACCTCCGGGCCAATCCGAAGCTCGCGATCCACATCGAGATCGGAACCGAGGTCGTGATCGTCGAGGGCACGGGGCGCGAGCTGGTCGCCCCGCCGGACCCGCTGTCCGCGGCGATCCTTGCCGGCTTCGCGAAGTACGCCGCCATCGGGTACGAGGCAACCGCCGATCACTGGACCGAGGGCGGGCTCTGGGAGCTGCGTCCCGTCAAGGCCTTCGCGTGGTCGAAGTTCCCCGACGACATGACCCGGTTCCGCTTCGACGGGCCGTAGCCGCTCGGGGCTCGCTTCGGGGCGCTTCGCGCGGCCGTGCGATAATTCGCGGGCGCGAGGGGCCCGGCCGACTCGAACGGGCGAGGACCCCGGGGCCAGACCCGGCCGGCGGACCGAGCGCGAGCACCTGAGGAACTCGTCTCACATGACTGTCGAAACGTCGACCTGGGCGACCAAGAAGGGCCTCGCCCAGATGCTCAAGGGCGGCGTGATCATGGACGTGGTCACGGCTGACCAGGCCAAGATCGCCGAGGACGCCGGCGCGGTCGCCGTCATGGCGCTCGAGCGCGTCCCGGCGGACATCCGCGCCGCGGGTGGCGTGGCCCGGATGAGCGACCCTTCGATGATCGAGTCGATCATGAACGCGGTCACGATCCCGGTCATGGCGAAGGCGCGGATCGGGCACTTCGTCGAGGCCCAGGTTCTCGAGGCGATCGGCGTCGACTACATCGACGAGTCCGAGGTCCTCACCCCGGCCGACGAGTCGAACCACATCGACAAGCACGCCTTCAAGGTCCCGTTCGTCTGCGGCTGCCGAAACCTCGGCGAGGCGCTCCGGCGGATCAACGAGGGCGCCGCGATGATCCGGACCAAGGGCGAGGCCGGGACGGGCAACATCGTCGAGGCCGTCCGGCAGCTGCGGTCCGTCCTGGCGGAGATCCGCCGCCTCCAGTCGATGCGCGAGGACGAGCTGTTCGTCGTCGCGCGTGACCTGCAGTCGCCGTACGAGCAGATCCGCGGCGTCGCCCGCGACGGCAAGCTCCCTGTCGTCAATTTCGTGGCCGGCGGAATCAGCACGCCGGCAGATGCGGCCCTCGTCATGCAGCTCGGCGCCGAGGGCCTCTTCGTCGGCTCCGGGATCTTCAAGAGCGAGGATCCGGCGCGGATGGCGAATGCGATCGTCCAGGCGACGACCCACTTCGACAACCCGAAGATCGTCGCCGATGTGTCGAAGGGCCTCGGGGCCCCGATGCGCGGCATCGCCCTCGAAGCGATCCCGGAGCAGGAGCGCCTCGCCGTTCGCGGTTGGTAGGCACACGATCCTCGGGCCAATGGCCTCGCGGGGCTCGGCCTTGTACCTCGGAGAGCAGGTGGTCGGTTGACCGCTGAGGGTGCCCGTTCATGAAGATCGGAGTCCTTGCTCTGCAAGGGGCGTTCAGGGAGCACCTGCAAACGCTCGATGCCATCGGCGTCGAGGCCGTGCCCGTGCGCCTGCCGCAGGACCTGGAGGGGATCAGTGGCCTGATCCTGCCCGGTGGCGAGAGCACGACGATGCGCAACCTCATCGAGCGGTGGGGCCTTCGCCAGCCGCTCCTCGACCTCGCCGGGAGCGGCGCGCCGGTATTCGGGACGTGCGCCGGGATGATCGTCCTTGCCCGCGAGATCGCCGGCGGCGAGGAGCCGATCCTGCCGCTCCTCGACGTGACCGTGCAGCGGAACGCCTTCGGGCGCCAGCTCGACTCGTTCGAGGGCGAGCTGAACGTCCCGGTCCTCGGCGACCAGCCGGTCCACGGCGTCTTCATCCGTGCCCCGGTCATCGACCGCACCGGCCCGAACGTCGACGTCCTCGCCCGCCTCGACGATGGCCGCGTCGTCGCGGTTCGCGAGCGGAACATCATCGCCACCGCGTTCCATCCCGAGCTCGCCGGCGAGACACGCTTCCACCGGCTGCTCGCGGCCATGGCGTCCGAGCACGACGACCCCGGCGAGGGATCCGGGCGACGGCCGCACCCCACCCGGCGGACGAGGCAGGCATCGTGACGGAGACGCGGACCGGCCGGAGCACCGGCAAGGTCCGCGCCGCGCGACTCACGGACCTGGCCGCACTCGGCGAGCTTTCCCGGCTCTGCCAGAGCGACGCTGCGGAGACGCGCTCGCTCGGCCTGCCGGTCAGTGGCCCGCCCATCGGCATGTTCAGCCTGTTTCGGCTGCCGCTCGGTGCCTTTCGGCCGCACGATCTCCTCTTCGTCTACGAGGACCAGGGCCGCCTCGCGGGGCTCATCCGGGTCGAGCGTGAGCTCGTCCGCGACGAGTGGACGATCGTCGAGCTCGATGCCGTCGGGATGGGCAACGCGGGCGACGTCCGCTTCCGGCTCGTCCAGCAGCTGCTCCGCGACGGCGCGAAGCGTGGCGCAGCCCGGTTCCACGTTGCGTGTGCCGACGCGGACGGCAACGTCGAGCTCTTCATGCAGGCCGGCTTCGCGCGCTATGGCGACGAGCGAATCCTGTTCCGGGCCGCGGACCTCGCGCTGCCGAAGCCGATGACGGACGACGCCGCGGCGCACGCCCGCATTCGGCCGGCCACGCCGATCGACGCCGTCGCGCTCGGCAGGCTCTATGCGGCGGTCACACCGCAGCCGGTCCAGCGCCTCGAGTCGATCCGCCTCACGGACTGGGAGCGCCAGGGGAGCCAGTGGCGGATCCCGCGCTCAAGCCTCGCCCCGATCCTGCGGTTCGCCGACGTCGAGGCGTTCGCGCAGGAATCGCCAGGCGGCGGCAAGGACGGAACGCAGCTCGATGGCTTCCTCCAGGTGGGCGTCGCGAAGGAGGATCAGCCGCACTACCTGAAGGTGCTGGCCCGTCCCGATGCGGACGCCTCGCCACTCGTCCGTTACGGACTCGGTGTCATCGCGGCGCGGACGCAACGTGGCAGCGATCATCGTCACGACCATGGCGTCATCGCCCCGGTTCGGACGTATGAGTCCCCGATCGACCGTCGCCTCGAGGATGCCGGGTTCGCGTCGATCGCGACCGTCACCCTGCTCATGAAGGAAACTCTCGTTCGCGTCGCCGAACCGGCCCTCGTGCCGGCCGGCGTCCGCTAATGGAGACTGCGCGTGACCTCTGACGACCGACGCGAAACGATCGACGACCTCGACGTCCTCCTCGAGGCGCTCCCGCCCGAGATCGTCGCCGCCGTCCACGCGCTGCCGGATCGACTGGCGCTGATCGAGGTCGTCCTCGACCTGGGCCGCCGCCCGGAGGCGCGATTCCCGGACAGCGAGGTGACCCTTCTCGACCGCGAGATCACCGAAGCGGACATCGCCCATGTCGTCGACCACATCGGGACGTTCGGCGACGACAACCGAGCCGGCATCGAGCGGACGCTGCATCGGATCAGCGCCATTCGCAATCGCAACGGCAAGATCGTCGGGCTGACCTGCCGGATCGGTCGCGCGGTGTACGGGACGATCGAAATCATCGGCGACTTCGTCGAGTCCGGGAAGTCGATCCTCATCATGGGCCGGCCGGGGATCGGCAAGACGACCATGCTCCGGGAGGCTGCCCGCGTTCTCGCGGACGACCTGGGCAAGCGGGTCGTCGTCGTCGACACGTCGAACGAGATCGCCGGCGACGGCGACATTCCGC
>DASWSI010000358.1:0-2166 GCA_036402715.1 Candidatus Limnocylindrales bacterium | reverse complement strand
CTCGTCGATCCTCTCCGCGCGCCCGCGGAACGCTTCCAGCGCCGCGAGATGCGACTCGATCGCCTCACTCGACCGATCGTCCAGGCGGTCGTCGAACCGCCGGTCGCCGATGGACGTTGCGGCGACGGGGTTGAACGCGAGGTACGAGTGCCAGTAGTCCGCGGCGACAGCGTCGATCGAATCGCTCATCGGGGAATCGTAGCGGGGCACGCACCGGAAGGTCGGGACGAAGACGGCATCACGTGATGCAGCGGCCGGTATCGACCGTCCCGGTTCGCCCGATCGACGGCCCGATGGCGATCGCAACGGACGTCGGCGAGAGCGCGTATCCGACATCCTCGTCCGATCTGGATTCGGCGAAGACCACCCCGCCGACGGTCCCGTCGGTGAGGACGAGCGGGCCGCCGCTGTCGCCTCGGTTGATCGCGGCGCGCAGCTCGAGGATCGAGCGGTTCACCCGGTTTGTCCCGTAGATGTCGCGACCCTGCGCGTCGTACCGTCCGCTGACGCCTGCGGCGATGACCGTCATCGGTCCGCCGCCCGGAAACCCGATCGCTGCGCCCTCGGCGCCGCGCGCCGGGTCCGTCGACGCGAACACGAGCGGGTGCGCCGCCAGGTTCGGGACCCACAGAAGCGACACGTCGAGCTCCGGATCGAACAGCACCGGCGACGCGTCGCGGAGGTCACCGCCGAGACGGACGCGAACGGTCCTGCCGCCCGCCACGACGTGGGCGTTCGTGACGACGTAGTCCGGGGCGACCGCAAATCCGGTTCCGCTCGAGATGGCGCCGCATGTCTCGGCCGAGACCTTGACGGTGCTCGCCTCGGCCGCGCGTGCGATCGCGACCGCGCGGGACTGACCGGGCCGGTCGACAGGCGGCGCCGGGATCGGCTCGAGCCCGACGAAGACATCGGGCAGCCCCGAGGCGTCGAGCAGCCTCCCGAGCTCGACCGCGAACTCCGTCGGCGGCGGCAGGACCGCCGACAGCGCGCGGACCGAGATCGACGATTGCGCCTGGCTCGACAGCCGCGGCAAGGGACCCGCGGCGAGCAGGCCGCCGGCGAGCCAGACGATGAGGACGGCCTGCGCGGCGCCGACAAACGCGCCGCCGACCCGGTCGAGCGAGCCGAGGATGCCGTTGTCGAGACGAACGGCGATCGACCGGCCGGCGGTCGAGCCGAGCGCCTCGCCGACACCGACCGCGAAGAGGAGCCAGACGACCACGGCGATGGCCCGGACGGACGGACCGACGGACTGGAGCAGCTGCTCCGCGATCGGGAGGGTCAGGATCGCGAGCGCGCCGCCCGCCAGTGCGCCACCGAGCCCGCCGATCTGGGGGAGGGCGCCGGAGCGGAACCCGAGGATGACGGCGATCACGAGCAGCAGCACGCAGATCGCGTCGAACAGGTTCACCGCGCGATCGTCGCACACGGGCGCCCGATCGCCTTCGCGCCGGAGGTGCCGCGCCGGCGTCCGTTCAGTCGCACGTCCGCCGCGCCCCGCGCGGCCGGGAGCGTCAACCCGCGGCGGCGCCCTCGAGCGTGTCGATTCGCGGCGGGTGACGCTGCTCCCAGGCGGAGATCTCGTTGTCGCGGCCCAGGAGATAGCCCATCTCGTCCGTCCCGGCGAGGAGCATGAGCTTGGCGAACGGGTCGACATCGAAGCGGAACCGCTCGCCGCCCGGGAGCGCCACGGACTGCGCTTCGAGGTCGACCGTGAGCTCGGCGCCAGGTTCGGCTCGGACGAGCTCGAAGAGCGCGGCATGGCGGGCGCCATCGACGACGATCGGGAGCAGCCCGTTCTTGAGCGCGTTGCTTCGGAAGATGTCCGCGAACCCGGTGGACAGGATCGCGCGGATCCCCCACGCGGTGAGCGCCCACGGCGCGTGCTCGCGCGACGACCCGGCCCCGAAGTTCTCGCCCGCGAGCAGGATCCGGCGGCCGGCCATCTCCGGCCGATCGAGGATGAACCGCGGCTCCTTGAGCGAGCCGTCCTCGTTGAACCGCCAGTCGCGGAACAGCGCGTCGGCGAGCCCTGCCTTGTCCGTGACCTTCAGGTAGCGCGCCGGGACGACCTGGTCCGTGTCGACGTTCTCGGCGGGGAGCGGGATGACCTTCGAGGAAAAGGGTCGGTACGGCTCCGCCATCTCAGCGGCCGCCGACGAC
>DASWSI010000357.1:0-5558 GCA_036402715.1 Candidatus Limnocylindrales bacterium | reverse complement strand
CGAATGCGCTCCTGCCGATGGTGACGCTCATCGCGATCAATCTCGGCTACGTCATCGCCGGCGCGATCACCGCGGAGATCGTGTTCAACTGGCCCGGTCTCGGGACGCTGACGATCGAGGCGCTCGACTCGCTCGACTACCCGGTCCTCCAGGGAATCTTCCTGCTCGTCGCGGTGTCCGTCGTGCTCGCCAACTTCGCCGCGGACATCGTCTACGGGTTCCTCGACCCGCGGGTCCGGGCATGACCGCGACGCCTGTCACGCCCGCGACCCAGGTGACGGCCGCCCGGGTCCGCGCCGAGCGCTGGCGGATCGCGGGGCGGCGCGCACGGACCTTTGCCGTCCGGTACGCGGCACGGTCGGACGGCGTCGTCGGGCTGGCGATCCTCGTCGCGTTCGCCGTCCTCGCGATCTTTCCCGAGGTGTTCGTCGGCAAGCTCGAGAGCGCGGTCACGGCGACCGGGCTGAGCCTCGCGCCGCCGGACGGAACGCACCTCTTCGGGACGGACGAGCTGGGGCGCGACCTCCTCAACCTGACGGTGCACGGGGCGCGGATCTCGATGGCGATCGGGCTGATGGCAACGCTGATCACGATCGTCGTCGGCGCCGTGTTCGGGATCGTCGCCGGTTACGTGGGCGGCATCGTCGACACGTTGCTCATGCGGCTCTCGGACTTCTTCCTCGTCCTGCCGACCGTCGTGCTCGCCGTCATCCTCGCCCCGATCATCCTCGACATCGTCGGGTCCGAGGCCGAGTTCTTCGGCATCCGCGCGACGCTCATCGTCATCGTCGTCGTCATCGGCCTGACGAGCTGGGCGACGACGGCGCGGATCATCCGGAGCCAGGTCCTGTCGCTCAAGGAGCGGATGTTCGTCGACCGGGCGCGCGTCATCGGCGCCGGCTCGGGCCACATCATGCGGCGCCACATCCTGCCGAACGTCGTCAATCTCATCGTCGCCCAGTCCGTCCTGACGTTCGCGGCCGCGGTGTTCACCGAGACGACGCTCGCGTTCATCGGCCTCGGCGACCCGTTCGCCCCCTCGTGGGGCGAGATCCTCAACGCCGCGCAGGATTCGGGCGCGCCGGGGATCGGCGCGTGGTGGTACATCGCGCCGCCCGCGATCTCCGTCGTGCTCGTCGTCCTCGCCTTCACGCTCGTCGGCAACGCGCTCGACGACATCCTCAACCCGAAGTCCGGGGCGCGGCGATGAGCATCGACCCGCGCGACCTGCGGCCGGAAGCGCGTGACGCGCTCGCGGACCGGGAGCGGGACGGGGCGGAGGGAGACAACGCCGCCGCCGATGACGCCGGCCGCGACGCGGCGCCGGATTCCGCGTCGCTCGACCGCATCGCGACGCGGCGGCGACAGCATCCGCTGCCGAAGCTCGCGGATCCCGCGGCGCCGCTCCTCGAGGTCACGGATCTCAAGGCCCACTTCCGCCTGGAGCGCGGCTGGGTCCGCGCCGTCGACGGGGTGTCGTTCCGGCTCAACGACGGCGAGGCGCTCGGGCTGGCAGGTGAGTCGGGGTGCGGCAAGACGACGACCGCGCTGTCGCTCGTGCAGCTGCTCCCCGCCAACGGCCGGATCCGCGGCGGGCGCGTCGAGCTGTTCGGGATCGACCTCGTGCCGAAGAGCGAAACCGCGCTTCGTCGCTATCGCTGGCGCGAGATCAGCATCGTGTTCCAGGGGGCGATGAACGCGCTGAACCCTGTTCGGCGGGTCCGCGACCAGATCGCGGAGCCGATCCAGGTCCGGATGGGCGAGACGCAGTCGACGTCGCTTGCCCGCGCCGGCGACCTCCTGGAGCTGGTCGGGATCCCGAAGCGCCGCGGCGGCGCGTTCCCGCACGAGCTGTCCGGCGGGATGCGGCAGCGGGCGATGATCGCGATGGCGCTCGCCTGCGACCCGGCGGTCGTCATCGGCGACGAGCCAACGACCGCGCTCGACGTGATGGTCCAGGCGCAGATTCTCCAGCTCCTCGAGCAGCTCCGGCGGGACCTCGGGCTGTCACTCATCCTCATCACCCACGACCTGTCCGTGATCGCCGAGACGTGCGACAAGGTCCTGATCATGTACGCGGGTCGCGTCGCGGAGGAGGGTCCCGTGAGCCGTGTCTTCACGGCGCCGCGGCATCCGTACACCCAGAAGCTGCTGTCATCGTTCCCGAACATCCGCGCGGACCGTCGAACGCTCGACGTCATCCCCGGACAGCCGCCGGACCTCCGCGATCCGCCGCCCGGCTGCCGCTTCGCGCCGCGCTGCCCATTCGCGATGGACATCTGTCGCGAGGTCGTCCCGCCGGAGGTGCGGTTCGCCGACGGCGTTCGCGTGGCGTGCCACCTCTACCCGAACGCGGACGCGCCGATCGCCAGCCAGGTCGTGCCGGCCGCGATCGTCGGCGCGAATGCGCCGGTGATGGTCGGTGGCGCGGCCGGGGCGGGCGGGGGTGCGGTCACGGCTCCCGCCGCGATGACCGCGTCCGTCGCGCCCGGCGCATCGGGTGGGCGGCCGTGACGGAGCTCCTGCGTGTCGAAGGCCTCGAGGTGCATTTCCCGATCCGGGGCGGCATCGTCGACACCCTTCGGAGGCGGCCGGTCGGGCTCATCCGCGCGGTGGACGGGATCGACCTGACGATCGAGAAGGGCGAGGTGCTCGGGCTCGTCGGGGAGTCGGGCTCCGGCAAGACGACGACCGGCCGCGTCATCGTCAAGCTGACCAGGCAGACGGGTGGCCGCGTCGTGTTCGACGGGCAGGACGTGTCCGACCTGTGGGGCGTCGGCAGGCTGCGGGAGTATCGGCGCCGGGTGCAGCTGATCTTCCAGGACCCGTACGAGACCCTGAACCCGAAGCAGTCGATCCACGACTTCGTCGCCGAGCCGCTCGAGGTCAACGGAATCGGGAAGCGCGGCGCGGACCGCGAGGCGCGGGTCGTCCGGGCGCTCGAGTCGGCCGGGCTTCGGCCGGCATCGGACTTCGCGTTCCGGTTTCCGCACGAGCTGTCCGGTGGCCAGCGGCAGCGCGTCGTCATCGCGGGCGCGCTCGTCATGGAGCCGGAGCTCATCGTCGCGGACGAGCCGGTCTCGATGCTCGACGTGTCGATCCGGACGGAGCTGCTCCGGCTGATGCTCGACCTGCGCCGCGAGAAGGGCCTCACGTACCTCTTCATCACCCACGACCTGTCGCTGGCGTGGGTCCTCGCCGACCGGATCGCGGTGATGTACCTCGGCAAGATCATGGAGATCGGCCCGGCCGAGCGGGTCATCCGCGACCCGCATAACCCGTACACGAAGGCACTCGTCAGCGTTGCGCCGACCCCGACGCCGCCGTCCGCCGGCGAGCGGATGAAGCGGACGATCCTCGTCGGTGAGACGCCCGATGCGGCCCATATCCCGACCGGGTGCCGGTTCCATCCCCGCTGCCCGCTCGCGTTCGATCGGTGCAAGGTGGAGGCTCCGCCGCTGTTCGACGTCGGCGGTGGCCAGCACGCGGCGTGCTGGCTCGTCGAAGGCGGCCGAAGCCTGCCGGCGCTGCCCGCGACGGTGGGGCTCGTGTCGTCCGTCGCGACGCCGGAGGCCCGCGCCGCGGCGAGTGGCGGTGGCGTCAGCGTGGCGGCCGCGACGCCCGGGATCGCGTCGGGCGGCGGCCCTTCCGCGTCCTGACGCGCGGCGTCAACGGCTCATCGCGTACCCCCGGCGTGAGCCCGCCGAATCAGGTTCTTCCGCCTGTCGGTCAGCCGATCAGTCGGTCGTCGTCGTCGCGGTCATCGAGGCCGTTCCGCCGGGCATACCAGGCGTTGAGCTCGGCCTGGCGTCGCGCTTCCTCGTCTGCCTCGCGGCGCCGCGTGGCGAGAAGCTCGCGGCAATGCGGGCACTCCGCGCACGTGACCGGCTGGAGCGAGCCGCGAAGCTCCATCCAGGTTCCAGCCATGGCCGCGATGAAGGCGAAGAGGAGGAGCGGAGCGATCGCGGGGTCCATATCTTCCGTCCTTGCAGGCTCGCCGCGGATGATGCGGCGTGCCGACATGGTCTACGCGCAGGGTGACGCCGGTCCGGGCGAACCCCGTGCCTCGCTTGCGACCTCGTTGCGGCCGTCCCTCCTCAGGCTCGCGGCAGTTCCGGGCCACTCCGGCGGCGGCTGCCCGCCGATCCGCGCGCTGCGGCGCGCCGCTAGAGCTCGGCGCGCTCGAAGATCCGGAAGAGGACCCAGCCGATGACGGCACCGACGAACGGCGCCGTGAGGTAGATCCACAGCCCGCCGAGATCACCGCCGATGAGGGCCGGCGCGAGTGACCGCGCAGGATTCACGGACGCGCCGCTGACCGGGATGCCGGCAAGGTGAATGACGACGAGGGTCAGGGGAATCGCGATCGGGGCGTGCCCCGGATCGCGTTTCGTCACCGTCAGGATCACCAGCAGGAAGATCGCCGTGAGGATGACCTCGAGGGCGAACGCCTGGACGTCGCGGGCCCCCGAACCCGGGTGATTCGCCGTCGCCTGGACCGCGCTCTGGTTGGCGAGCACGAGGATCGCGCCGGACCCGGCGAGGGCGCCGATGACCTGTGCGGCGAGGTACATCACCGCGTCAACGAGGCGGATCCGCCGGTCGAGGAGTGCGCCGAGTGTCACCGCGGGATTGAAGTGGCCACCGGAGACGTCACCGACGGCGAAGATCGCGGCGAGGAGGGCGAAGCCGAATCCCAGCGGCACGACGAGCATGACCGGGGCGCTCATGACGACGGCCGACAGGATCGACATCGATCCGACGAAGACGAGGATGAACGTGCCGACGATCTCGGCGAGGTACTTCGAGGCGTTCATTCGTTCTCCACTGGCAGCGATCGCCGCTCCTTCTCCGGCGGCGATCGTTGGGCGCTGCGCCGTCAGTATCGCGCCCCGCGGTCCGGTCGAAACGCCCGCGACCGCGTACCGCGCCGCCCGGATCAGCCCGGACCGATGGCCGAGCGCGCTGCGCGGAGGAGCAACGCGTCGCGCCACGTCCGGCACAACACCTCGACGAGCTCGATCCGGTCGACGGCCTGCGACAGCGCGGCAAGGATCGCCGGCGTCCGGGCGCCGCGGCGCGGACCCGACGCGCCGTCCGTCGTCGCTCCGACGGCAACGGCGCCGTGTCGCTCGAGGAGGACCGCGCCCGCGGGGACTTCGCCATCGGTGAATGCGGCCGCGATCCGCGCCGCGAGGTCCGCGCTTCCCGGCGCGCCGAAGGGCACGAACGGCAGGCGCGGAAGAAGGAGTGCGGTCTCGGGGAGGCTTGCCGGATCCGGGACCTCGCCGGCAAGCGTCAGCGCCATCGAAGCGGGGAGGTGTGCGTGGACGACGGCACCGACGTCGGGACGCGCCAACAGCACCGCGCGATGGATCGCCACATCGGAGCTCGGGCGCGGACCCTCCGTTTTGGGGTCCGCCGCAGCGCGCGCGGCCGTCGGTCCGGGCTGATCCGGGCGGCGCGGTACGCGGTCGGGGGCGTTTCGACCGGACCGCGGGGCGCGATACTGACGGCGCAGCGCCCAACGATCGCCGCCGGAGAAGGAGCGGCGATCG
>DASWSI010000356.1:0-4376 GCA_036402715.1 Candidatus Limnocylindrales bacterium | reverse complement strand
GTCCGCCCCATCGACGACGGCCGCGCACGAGGTGGCCGTCGCGGCGCCGTCGACCTCGACCGCCGCGCGACCCGAAACCGCCATCGCGGACGACCCCCGTGCCGCCGCCGGCTGGCGGCAGGTGGCGGCGCTTTCGGCCGGCGTCGTCCGGTGGGCCGGGCTCGACGGCGGCAGCGGCATGGCCGGCGATCACGGCATCGGCAGCAACAACTGGGTCGTCAGCGGGAGCCGCAGCGCGACCGGCGGAGCGCTGCTCGCCAACGACCCCCACCTCGGCATCGGCATGCCGTCGGTCTGGTACATCAACGGCCTTCACTGCCGGAAGGTCTCGAAGTCGTGTCCCTACGACGTCGTGGGTGTCTCGTTCCCCGGCGTTCCGCTCGTCGTCCTCGGCCACAACGCGCGCATCGGCTGGGGGGCGACAAACGTCGATCCCGACGTCCAGGACCTGTTCATCGAACGCCCCGATCCGTCGAATGGCGCGAACTACCTCTTCCGCGGCAAGTCCGTCCCGTTCAAGGTTCGGCGCGAGCAGATCAAGGTCGCCGGCGGAAAGACGCAGACGCTCGTCGTCCGCGAGACGGCGCACGGCCCGATCCTCAACGCCGTCGACACGCGACTCACGCACGCCGCGCTGCTCGCCTTTCGGTGGACCGCGACGGCGGAGACCGACGGTACCTTCGACGCGATCTTCAAGCTGAACACGGCCGGATCGTTCGACGACTTCCGCGCCGCGCTCCGCGACTACGGGTCACCGTCGCAGAACTTCGTCTATGCCGATGTCGACGGCCACATCGGCTACCAGCTCCCCGGCCTGATCCCCATCCGTGCGGGCGGCGGGACGGGCGACCGCCCGGTGCGGGGCGACGACGGCAACCACGAATGGGTCGGGATGATCCCGTACGACCATCTGCCGTCGCAGCTCGACCCGAGCAGCGGCGCCATCGTCAGCGCCAACAACGCCCCCGTCCCCGCGGGGTATCCCGACTACCTCGGCGACGACTGGGATCCGGGCTACCGAGCGGCAGAGATCCTCGCCCGCCTCCGCGTCCTCGGGCCGAAGGGCCTGACGCCGCGCGACCTGCGGAGCATCCAGCTCGACACGACGGTCGGGCGCGCCGCGCGCGTCGTGCCGAAGCTCGCGGAGGTCGCTCCGACGACGGCGGACGGCCGCGCGGTCCTCGATGCGATCCGGAGCTGGAACGGCGAGTGCGACGTGGACAGCCGCGGCTGCGCGGCGTACCTCGCGTTCGAGCTTCGCCTGAGCGGCGGAATCTTCGACGACGACCTCGGGCCGCTGGCGCGCGACTACGTCGGCAGCTCGGCGGCGTGGGAGGAGACGATCCGGCTCCTCGACGAGCCAGCTTCGGCGTGGTGGGACGACGGATCCACGACGGACGTCCACGAGACGTCGCGCGACATCATCGCCCGCGCACTCGATCGCGCCGGCGGCGAGCTACGCGCGGCGATGGGAGCGCCGTCGGCCTGGCGCTGGGGATCGATCCACCACGCGGTCTTCGCGGAGCAGACGCTCGGGACGAGCGGGATCGGGCCGCTCGAGGCGTATCTCAACCGTGGCCCGGTCGAGGTCGCGGGTGCTGCCGGCGCCGTGCTGAACACGTACTACGACACGTCGCGCGCCTACCCGGACCCGGCCGACAGGACGTTCAAGCCGGTCGGCATCGACCACGTCTTCGATGTCACCGTCCTGCCATCGTTCCGGCTGTCCGTCGACATGTCGGACCTCGACGGCGCCCAGATCATCCAGACGACGGGCCAGAGCGGCAATCCATTCGACGGCCACTACGGCGACATGATCGAGACGTGGCGGACCGGCGGAACGGTGCCTCTGCCGTTCAGCCGAAAGGCCATCGACAAGGCCGCCGCCGCGACGATCACGTTCATGCCGTGACGGATCTCGTCGTCGTCGGCGCCGGGACGATGGGCGCGTGGACGGCGCACCTCGCCCGCGAGGGCGGCCGCGAGACGACGCTGCTCGACGCCTACGGGGCGGGGCACCCGCGGGCGACCTCCGGAGACGAGACGCGGATCATCCGCGCATCGCACGGCGAGGACGTGCTGTACACGCGCTGGGCGCGCGAGGCCCGAACCGCGTGGATCTCGTTCGGTGAGCAGCTTTCCGAGCCCGTTCACCTGCAGGTCGGCGCGCTCTGGTTCGCGCGTCGCGAGGACGGGTTCGAGGCGGCCTCCGAACGGACGCTTCGCGCCGAGGGGATTCCCGTCGAGCGGCTGACGCCGGACGAGGTGTCGCACCGGTGGCCACAGATCTCGACGGACGGGCTCGCGTTCGCGACGTTCGAGCCGGAAGGCGGCGTGCTCATGGCGCGGCGCGCGATCGCGTCCGTCGCGGCGACCTTCGCCGCACGCGGCGGCCGCTTCGAGGTGGCGTCCGTCCGGCCCGGGCGACGCGCCGGCAGCCGACTCGTCGATGCCGTGACATCCGACGGGCGGCGGTTCGGCGGCGACGCGTTCGTCTTCGCGTGCGGGCCGTGGCTGCCGCGACTGTTTCCCGAGGTGCTCGGTGACCTCATCCGGGTGACGAAGCAGGACGTGATGTTCTTCGGGCCACCGGCAGGCGACGATCGGTTCCGCGGCGAATCGATGCCGGCCTGGGTGGACTACCACGCGTCGTTCTACGGCATCCCGGCGGTCGACGGCCGCGGTGTCAAGCTCGCGCCGGACCGGTACGGACCGGTGTTCGATCCGTCGCACGGCGAACGGATCGTCGACCCCGAATCGGCGCGACTCGCCCGTCGCTACGTCACCGCGCGGTTCCCGGCGCTCGCAAACGAGCCGATCGTCGAGACGCGGGTCTGCCAGTACGAGACGACGCCGGACACGCATTTCGTCATCGATCGCCATCCCGAGCTCGACAACGTCTGGCTCGTGGGCGGCGGCTCGGGGCACGGGTTCAAGCACGGGCCGGTGATCGGGCGGTACGTCGTCGAGCGGCTCGACCAGCCGGAGTCGGACGAGGCCGGCGACCGCTTCTCGCTCGCGCGACCGAGACTCGCCGCGGCCGGGATGCGAACCGGCGGCGACTCGATCGTGTCGTCCTGGGACGAGTACTGAGCGATCCGCGCGGTCGTCGCGGGTCCCCTACTCGTTCACCGGGAGCGGTCCATCGGGGATGTCGATGAGGACGCGGCCTGCCTCGACGACCACCGTGTAGACGGCGAGCGGAAGCTCGGCCGGCGGATCGAGCGGCTCGCCGTCGGTCAGCTCGAACCGCGAGAGGTGCAGCGCGCACGTCAGCGTGTCGGCGGTCAGGAACCCCTTGTCGAGCTCGAAGTACTCGTGGCTGCAGATCCCCTGGACCGCGCGAACGACACCGCCCGAGTTGATGACGAGGACCTGGTCCGTGCCGTCGACCCAGGCCATCTTCATCGTCCCGTCCGGGACATCGGCCAGGGCGAGAAGATCGACCCGACGCGTCATCGCTGGCCTCGCCCGCGGCGCGCCGCAGCCACGGGATTATTCATGCGCACGCATAGCTGCTGAATCGCCGGCCGCCGGCTGGCCCCGCCACCGGGCTCGCCTGCGCCCTGCGCCCTGCGCCCTGCGGAATATGCATGCGACACGCATACCGGACGGCACGCCGCGCCCGCGGCGCGATCGCGATCAGGCCGCCGCGCCGGAATCGGCCGCCGACGCCGCGACCCCGCGCCAGCCCGCGGCCCACTTCGCCTCGAGCAGCTCCCGCAGCCGGTCCTGCGCGCCCGCGAGCGGAACGCGGGCAACGACCGGCTCGAGGAATCCCAGGACGATGAACTTGCGAGCCTCGTCGGCGGGGATGCCGCGGCTCTCGAGGTAGAAGAGCTGCGATTCGTCGATCGGTCCCACGGACGACGAGTGCGCCGCGCGCCGGCAGTCCGGCTGGTCGATCTCGAGCGACGGAATCGCGACCGCGCGGGCGCCCTTCGAGAGGTTCATCCCGAACTCGCCGAGGAAGCTGTCCGTGCCGACGGCGGACCGTTCGATCTCGATGAGGCCCTTCATGTACGTCCGCGCGCGGTCGAGCAGGACGCCCTTCGACAGCAGGTTGCCGGTCGTGTCGCGCCCGAGATGCCGCGTGTACGAGGTCAGGTCGAAGAGCTGCTCCTCGCCGCCGAACACGATCTCGACCTGGTCGACCGAGGAGCGGTCTCCCTCGAGCCGGTTGTCGACCCGGGACCTGACGAGCCGGCCACCGAGCTGCGCGAGCGCCCATCGGAGCGATGCGCCTTCGCCGATCGAGGCCTGCCGATGCTGGAACGCGATCTGCCGCGGGCCGAAGTCCTGAACGCTCGCGACGCCGAGCTCCGCCCCACGACCGAGCACGACCTCGAGCGTGCCCGTGAACAGCGCCTGTGGCA
>DASWSI010000355.1:0-7880 GCA_036402715.1 Candidatus Limnocylindrales bacterium | reverse complement strand
TCGGCGTTGGCTTCGGTGCGGTGACGACGACCCGTGTCGGAACGACGGACCCGAGCGCCCCGAACCGCGTGCCGCCGCCGGATCCGCTCGTGGCGGTGAAGTAGTAGCTCCATGACCCGACCGGGAGCTTTGTCGTCCGCGAGAAGGTCACGCCGGAGGTCCACGACGTCCCCCCGCCGGCGAGCGGGAACGTGCCGACGCCCGGGATGGTGACCGAAACCGCATTCGCTGAGCATCCGCCGCTGTCGCGATACCGGACGGAGAAGCGAAACGTCGTCGCGGTCGTTCCGGATGCCGGCGAAGCGCCGCCGCGATCGAGGGTGATCGAGTGCCCCCCGCTCTTGCAGCCGGCGGCCTGCGCGGGGCCCGGCGAGAAGGGGCTCGGGGACGGCGCGATCCAGCCCACGACTGCGAGCGCAATCGCGAGCGCGAGGGTGCCACTGGCGCGAGCGACGGTTCGCACGGGGTGTCCAGTTCCGCACCGACGAGAGTGCATTCGGCAACGTAGGGCAGGGCGCGCGGCGCCGTCCCTGCCCCCATCAGGACCGCTCGGCGGTACTTTCGGGTCCGGCGAGGAAGCCACCCGGATGGTCTACACATGGAGGGATCGGGGACCAAGGGGCTCTCATGCCGTTCCAGACATCCGAAGACGACGCGCTGACGCGCGACGGGGGCCTCAAGCTGATCCGGCGACGGCTCATTGCCGCGCTGCTCGTCGAGTTCGCCGTCCTGATGGGGCTCGCCGCGATCGAGGTGTTCGGCGTCGGGACGGGGAACGGCCGTGACCTGGGCCTCGTCGCCATCATCGCGACCGCCGCCGTGCTGCCGCCGGTGATGGCCCTCATGGCCCGCCAGGTCCTCGACGGCGTCGTCCTCATGGACACGGAGCGCCGCCAGCTCGTCCGGATGTACGGCCGCGCCCGGAGCGCCGCGCTCGTCGACGCGCTGACGGGGCTCGGCAACCACCGGGCGTTCCAGGAGGAGCTTGCGCGGCAGCTCGACGCAGCCCGCCGCCACGGGACGCCGCTCGCCCTGCTGATCGTCGACGTCGACGACCTGAAGCGGGTCAACGACGAGCGCGGCCACGGGGCCGGCGATGAGCTGCTCGCGGCCATGGGCCGAATCGCGTCATCTGCCCTTCGCAAGAGCGACCGCGCCTTCCGGATCGGTGGCGACGAGTTTGCGATCCTCCTGCCGCACTCCCATGCCGCGACGGGGCTCGCGGTCGCCCGACGCGTCCTGGCGAGCGCCCTCAACGGCTCCGATCCCGGCAACCTCGCCGACGCCTTCTCGGTGTCGATCGGCGTGTCGTCGTACCCGCTCCCGAGCGCCGAAGGCCATCAGCTCTACCGCCATGCCGACGCGGCCCTGTACTGGTGCAAGCGGCACGGCCGAACCGCGGTCGTCGCCTACGATCCGGGCCGGCACGGAGCAGCCCCGGACGACCGCTCCGTCAGCGAGCTGGCGGCGGCGGTCGGCGAGGTGCTCGCCAAGCGCGCGCTGCGGCCGGTCTACCAGCCGATCTTCTCGCTCAACACGGGGAAGCCGGTCGGGTTCGAGGGCCTCGTTCGGCCGGCCGACGGCGGCCCGTTTGCCAATGCCTCGGCGCTGTTCGCCGCCGCGGAGGTCGCCGACCGGACCGTCGACCTCGACCTCGCCTGCCTGGACATCATCACCGCCGAGGCCGGACAGCTCGAGCCGGACACGTACCTCAGCGTCAACCTCTCGCCGCGCACGCTCGAATCCGACGTCTTCCAGGTGGCGGAGCTGATCGCGATCTTCCGCCGCCGCGACATCCCGCCGAAGCAGGTCATCCTCGAGCTCACGGAGCGCGAGAAGGTCGAGGACCTCGAGCAGCTCCGCAAGAACGTCCAGGCCTGCCGAAAGGCCGGCTTCCGGCTCGCGGCGGACGACGTCGGGGCGGGCAACGCCGGGCTCCGGCTGCTCAGCGAGATCCACTTCGACGTCGTGAAGATCGACCTGTCACTCGTCCAGGGCGGCATCCTCCACGACCCGTCGCACGCGGTCCTCCGCGCGATCCAGGAGCTCGCGACGCAGTGGCACGCGTCGACCGTCGCCGAGGGCGTCGAAACCGCCGAGCAGCTGGTCGCGATCCGGAAGCTCGGGATCGAGGCCGGCCAGGGCTACCTGCTGGGCCGGCCGGCGCAGGCGCGGCACGCCGAAGCGGTCGACCTCACCGCGCTCGAGGCGCTCGCGACGCCCTTCTGGCTCCCGAACGCGGTGCCCTCGCCCGCGGCGTGACTCGGCTTCGCGCGCCTCATGGCTTCGCGGCCTGAGGCCACCGCCCGCCGCAGCCGGCGTCAGGCGACCGGCGACTCCTTCACGATCCGGCCGTCGTAATGCTCGCGGACCGTCCGCCGGGTGACGACCGCATCGGCCGCGTACCGATCCGCCACCATCAGGTCGAAGGCGTGGACGGACGGCTCCTGGTCCGAGTACCGCCCGGCCTTCCAGCTCCGCGAGCCCGTCCCGCGCTGCTGGAGCTCGCAGACGTGCCAGTCCTGCTTGTTCGTCATGTCCCAGAAGGCGATCGCGTCCGACGGATCGAACCCGGGGGCCGCCATCGTCGCCGGGTCGAACAGCCAGTCGCAGAGCACCTTCGTCCGCTCCGGCCCGTCCGGGATGAGGCGGTGGACGAGCAGGTAGTCGGGATGGATCGACAGCAGCAGCGTCGGCCAGACGAGGTAGTAGTCGATCCGGCGCTCGTCGATCGCGGTCATGCCACTGAGAGCGGGCCGCCCGTCGCGCCGGCCGCCCTCGAGCGCCATCGTCTCCGCGCCGCCGGTCAGCTCCATCCAGCCGCCCTGCCACGGGCCGCGCGTGTCGTAGTCGCCGCCGAGGTCATAGGGCGTCAGGTGATTGAGCTGCGGGTGGAGGCCCGGGCAGTGGTAGCACTCGGAGTAGTTCTCCGCGACGAGCTTCCAGTTCGCCCCGACCTCGTAGCTCAGCTGGTGAGCGGACCGCAGACGACCGAAGTCGAACCGGCTGAGGTGGCCCGGCAGGTCGTCGAGCCACTCGACGAGCGGCGGCGTTCCGGCGTCGAAGCTGACGAACACGAACCCCTGCCACGTCTCGACGCGGACCGCCGAGCCATCGACGGACGCGGCGAGCGTCCCATCCGCGCGCCGCTGCACGACGACGCGCTGGCCGTCGACCGGCGCCTCGAGGCCCGCCGCGACGTCCTCCTCGCGCCCGACGGCGATCCAGTCGCGCCGGAACCACTGCTGGCGCTCGAAGGCGTGGATCGTCTCGTCGTGGTACGCGCGGCCCGGCAGGAGCGAAGCGGACCGGTACGGCCGGCGGACGGCGTCGAGCTCCGCCTGGGTGAGGACGGGGCCAGGGGCGGGCGCCTGTTCCGCAGCCGGCGCGGCCGCGGAGAGCGCCGGCTCGGTGGCCGCGCTCGCGGTCGCGTCGCCGTCGAGCAGCACATGGATCCCGCCGTCGCGGATGTCGACACCCACGGGTCGGAGCGAGAACGTCTCGAACGAGAAGTCTTCGGTGCCGTCCGTGTGCTTCGCCCGCACGAGGCGGCCTTCGAGGTCGTAGATCCAGGCGTGATACGGGCACTGGAACCGGACCGCGGTGCCACAGGTTTCGTCCGTGACGGCGGTTCCCCGGTGGCGGCAGACGTTGTAGAAGCCACGGATCACGCTGTCGCGGCCGCGCACGAGGACGATGCTCTCGCCGTCGACGTCGACGACGACGTAGCTGCCGGCCTTGGGAAGATCGGATTCGAGCGCTGCCGGCGCGGCGAGCGACGCAGCGGCGGCGCCGTTCGTGTGAAGGCCGATGTCGGTTTCGGGCATGGATCCGTTGCCTCGCTGGGGTCTGGCGACGACGGACGCGCGGTCGCCGATCGCACCGATTCTGTGGCGGCTCCCCGCCAATGCCGTTCGCGTTGCGCCTGATGATGCCTCGGCCGGGCGGGATCCGGCGGCGACCCGAAAGTCCGATCGGGGCGCTACTCCAGCGTCACTCGCTCGTGCCAGACCGGAACGTGGGTCTCGAACCCCAGCTCCTTGACCTTCGGCTCGAGCGCCTGCTGGGCTTCCGGATCACCGTGGACGAGGAAGACGCGGCGCGGGTAGCCGGCATCGCCGGGCTTCTTGCCGGTCGCGAAGTTCCGCAGCCAGTCGAGCAGCTCCGACTCGTCGGCGTGCGCCGAAAAGCCGCTGATCGACCGGATCTGGCACCGGACCTGGCGCACCTGCCCGTCGAGCTTGACGGTCTTCGCCCCCTCCTGGAGATGGCTGCCGAGGGTCCCCTTCCCCTGGTAGCCCACGAACAGGATCGTCGCCGCGGGGTCGTCGATGAGGTTCCGCAGGTGGCCGACGACGCGACCGCCGGTCAGCATCCCGTTCGACGCGACGATCATGTAGGGCCGCGGCGCATGCTCGATCGCCTGCGACGCCTTGATGTTGTTCGTGATCGTCTGGTTCGGGTAGTCGAGCGGCGACCCTTCGGTCTGGAGGAGCTTCCGCGTCTCGTCGTCGAAGTAGTCCGCGTGGTGGCGATAGATGTCACTCGCCTTCGCGGCCATCGGCGAGTCGAGGTAGAGCGGCAGCTGCGGGATCTCGCCCTTTTCGATGAGGCGGTCGAGCTCCCAGACGATCTCCTGCGTACGGCCGATCGCGAACGACGGCACGAGCAGGACGCCGCCCGCGTCGCTGACCATCCGGATCGTGTCGGCGAGGACGCGGATCGCCTCATCGTGCGGCTCGTGCTCGCGGCCACCGTACGTCGACTCGACGACGACGTAGTCGGCGCGGTCGAGGACCGTCGCGTCGCGGATGATCGGCGTCCCGGGACGCCCGAGGTCGCCGGAGAAGACGATGAGCCGCTCCGTCCCGTCGTCCTCCGAAATGCGGACACGGATCATGGCGGACCCGAGGATGTGGCCGGCGTCGAGCAGCGTCGCGTGAACGCCCGGCGCCACCTCGATCTCCTGCCCGTAGTCGACCGCCTTGAAATGCGGCATCACGGCCGCCGCGTCCTTTTCGGTGTAAAGCGGCGCGTCGAGGTCGATGAGCAGCTCGGGTGGCTGGTTGCGAAGGGCCGCCTCGGGGTCGGGGCCATGGCCGCCGCTGACGGGCTCGATCGTCGTCGCGACGTGCTCCGAGGTGTCGGCCGAGGCCGGGGCGGCAGGAGCGGCACCCGCCGGGCTCGACCCTGTCGCGCGGGCAGCCTCGTCCATCGCATCGGCTGATGCCGCCTGGTCGACCGCGGCTTCGTACTGGGCCGTCTCCTTGGCGTCGTCCTGGGCGACGCGGTCCGGGTGGCGGCGCTCCCAGCGCGCCTCGCGCTTGGCGAACTCCTCGTGGAGCCGGCCGGAATCGAGGAGGACGAGATTCGCCAGCTCGATCGTCCCCTTCGTCGCGTGGATCGGTCCGGCGTATCCCTCGCGGACCGCGACCGGGAGCAGGCCGCAGTGGTCGAGGTGCGCGTGGGTCAGCAGGATGGCATCGAGCTTTGTGGGGTCGAACCCGAGCGGAATCCGGTTGCGAATCGACTCGTTCGGGCTGCCCTGGAACATGCCGCAGTCGATGAGGACGTGGGCCCGCGACGTCGTGAGGAGAAAGCGCGAGCCGGTGACCGTCGTCGCGCCGCCGAGGAAGTGGATGTCCATCGGCGCATCGTGCCACCGCGGGGCTCGCGCCGTGCGCGCAGCGGTCGTCCTGCGTGTCGCGGCCGCGTATCACGACAGGAGCAGGCCGCCACCGGACACGGCCGGTTTCGCGGCGAAGAAGCGCATCATCCGCCGAGACAATCTGGCGGCGACGCGCGTGAGGTGGCGGATGGCGAGCTACTCGTTCGTGACGGTCTGGCGGGTCGCGGCGCCGATTGACGCGGTCTACGCCGCGATTCGCGATTCGCTCCGCTGGCCCGAATGGTGGAAAGCCGTCACGGGTGTCGAGGAGGTCCGCGCCGGCGACGCCGTCACCGGCCTCGGCAACGTCCGCCGCTATACGTTCAAGGGCACGCTGCCGTACACGCTCGCGTTCGATCTCGAGGTCGAGCGTCTCGAGCCGCCGCGGGTCCTCGCCGGGCGCGCAACCGGCGAGCTCGAGGGAACGGGCGTCTGGACGCTGATGGCGGACGCCTCGGGGACGATCGCGCGGTACGACTGGAACGTGCGGACGACGCGGTGGTGGATGAACCTGCTCGCACCACTCGCGAGGCCGCTCTTCAAGGCCAACCACGACCTCGTCATGCGGTCCGGCGCGGAGGGAATCTGCCGATTGCTCGGCGTGGCGCCGGGGACGTGCGACTGGGTCGCGGATTCGGGGAGCGCCGCAGCCGCGGAGGTCTGAGCGGGCTCCTACCGGATCGGGAGCACCAGCGCGTCGACCGCGACCGCGAGGAACAGCAGCGACAGGTACGAGATCGAGTACTTGTAGACGCGGATCGCCTGCGCGGTCGACGCTTCCGGCGAGGTTCCCTGGCGCCACAGCTGCCACGCCTGCCACAGGAACGCGCCGCCGAGCCCGACCGCGGCGACGAGATAGATCCAGCCCATCCGCGCGACCGCGAAGAACACGAGCGAGATCGCGACGAGGAGCACCGAGTACAGCCCGATCTGCCGGCTCGTCTCGGCGATTCCGCGGACGACGGGCAGCATCGGCACGCCGGCCGCGGCGTAATCCTTGCGGATCCGCATCGAGAGCGCCCAGAAATGCGGCGGCGTCCAGTAGAAGACCATCGCGAACAGCAGCAGCGCGGGAACGCCGATGTTCCCGGTCACCGCCGCCCAGCCGATGACCGGCGGCAGCGCTCCAGCGGCGCCACCGATGACGATGTTCTGCGAGGTCGTTCGCTTCATGAGGATCGTGTAGACGACGACGTAGAACGCGATCGCCAAAAGCGCGAGGAACGCCGACAGCAGGTTGACGAAGTACGTCAGGACGACGAACGACACGATGCCGAGCGCGATACCGAACACGACGGCGCGCTCCGGGTCGACCTCGTGCGCGGGCAATGGGCGACGCCGCGTTCGCGCCATGAGGAGATCGATGTCGCGGTCGAGGTAGCAGTTGATCGCATTGGCGCTTCCGGCCGCGAGCGAGCCACCCACCAGCGTCCAGAAGATCAGACCGAGCGGCGGGAACCCGCGCTGCGCGAGGACCATCGCCGGGACCGTCGTGACGAGCAGCAGCTCGATGATCCGCGGCTTCGTCAGGGCGATGTAGGCACGGACCGAATCGCCGCGGGTTCGGGGGCGTGACGCGTCATCACCGCCGGCGAGGGGCGATCCCGGGAACGCCGCGTCGCCGGGGATCGGTGTCGTCCGGGCTTCGTAGTAGCTCGTCACGGCGAGGGCCGCCATGAGCCCCCAGATCGCGGTCCCGAGCGCGACATGGAGCGTCTGCGTCCACTCGGCGAGGTTCGTCAGGACCTGGAGTCCGCCGACGAGCGCCTGGACCGGATAGAGCACGCCGGCCGCGACGGCGAGCGCGACGATTGCCGGACGCCGTCGCTGCGTCCGCCACGCGACGACGACGATCGCGGCGACGACGACACCCACGATGACCGCGACCCAGCGGTGGAGTGCCTGCGCGACGACCTGCTCCCCGGCGAGCGCGGGGAACGGCGTACCGCCCATGAGCGGCCAGTCCGGGAACACGTTCCACGCGTTGTCCGCGGTGACGTGCGACCCGAACAGCAGCAGCGCGTACGTCGCCACGGCCCCGAACGTCGCGAGGAGCGTGAACCGCTGGCTCGACCCGCGGCCACCGATCCTCGCGGGATAGAGCGAGCGGACCAGGAGGAAGACGAGGAGCCCAACGAGCGCCATCGCGGTCGCGAGATGCGCGGTGACGGACTCGCCGGAGTTGCCGAGGCGGACGGTTTCGCGGCCGAGC
>DASWSI010000354.1:0-7473 GCA_036402715.1 Candidatus Limnocylindrales bacterium | reverse complement strand
GTCGGGAACTGGCCGCTC
The DNA here is from genome assembly GCA_036402715.1 of Candidatus Limnocylindrales bacterium. Lineage (GTDB taxonomy): Bacteria > Chloroflexota > Limnocylindria > Limnocylindrales > CSP1-4 > JACDAV01. The sequence continues at coordinate 7,455 of DASWSI010000354.1, read as the reverse complement.
AGGCTGTCGAGCGGCATGAGGGTCCCGTCCGCGGCCGCACTCTCGACGCCCTGCCGGTCGTCCGAGCCGTAGCCCTGGGACAGGTAGACAGCGAGGCCCTCGTTCAGCCAGCGCGGCGGGAAGTGGTACGGGTTGTCGACCGCGGTGTTGAAGACGAGATGCGTCAGCTCGTGCGGGATGACGATGCCCACCCAGGCAGCATCGATCTCCGCCGGCGTGATGAGCGCGAAGAGGGTCCGGATCTCCGCATTCGCCTGTCCGCCGACGTTCTCGCGCGTCCCCGGACCGAGCGCGTCGTAGAAGGCCTGCTGGTCGGCGTAGACGAAGAAGTCGATCGGTTCGGTCTCCGTCACGCCGAGCAGCTTCGAGGTGTCACGGATCGCCCGCTCGCCGATGTCGAGCGCCCGCGCCCCGAACGCGTCCGTCCCCTCGTACCAGTGCACCCGGACGAGGGTGCCCGTCCGCGTCTTCCACTGGAACCGGGTGTCCTCGTAGTGGACGGTTACGGCGGGACCGACGGTCGTGGTGCCGTCCGCGGCGGTGATCCGCCAGCGCGCGGTGATCGTCGTGTTCGGAAGCAGGTGGTCCGCGGCGATCAGCAGCTGGTGTCGCAACGTGACGTCGCCGGCCTGCGCGCCCGGGACCTCGGCGGCGAGCGGGCCGGCTGCGCCCGGGAAGTCGAGGAGGATCTCCGCCCGCTTGACCTGGCCCGTGATCGAGACGGGCTGGCTGAAGTCGATCGACTTGCCGTACGACGCGGTCGCCGTCGGCGTGCCGTAGACGGGGTCCGCCGCCGCGGCCACGCCCGCGAGCAGCACCACGAGCGTCGCCGCGCCGACGAAGGCGAGCCCGAGCGCTCGTCGCGCGCCGCCCGCCGTCGCGATCCCTCGCTGCAGCACGGCCCCCACCCCGATCGCGGTGCGACGCCCGGTCACGAGGCCCCCACCCCGGTCGCGGTGCGACGCCCGGTCACGAGCCGCTCGCCCATGCGAGGCCTGCCATTCGGAGGATCCCGAGGCCGTTCTGGCCGGCCCCGAGCAGCCCGTTCCGGGACAGCGCCCAGCCTGGGCCGTACGAGAGCGGCACGACCGGGACGTCTCGCTGGAGCACGGCCTGGGCCCGGTCGAAGGCCGCCTGCGCCGTTGCCGGATCCTCGGCCGCGCCGGCCGCGGCGATCGCCGCATCGAACTCCTGGGAGGACCACCGGCCGTAGTTGTTCGACTGGTTCGTCCCGAGCAGCACGCCGAGGAAATCGTTCGGGCCGGGATAGTCCGCCACCCACGACAGCGACCAGATCGCCGGCGCATCCGTCCCGAGGCGGCGGAAGTACGTGTCAAAGTCCTGCGTCTCGACGTGGATCGTGATGCCGAGCTCGCGCTTGATCTCCGCCGGCAGCGACCGCCCGAAGCCGGATCCGGGATCGACGAAGGTCACCTCCGGGAACCCCTTCCCGCCCGGGAACCCCGCAGCGGCCAGGTCCGCTCGTGCGGCCGCGGGGTCGTGGGCCGGCAGGAAGGTCGTGCCGCTCCGCCCTGGAATGCCCGGCGGGACCATGCTCGTCGCCGGCACCGCGGTGTCCGAGCTGAGGGCCACGAGCCGCGTCCAGTCCACCGCGGCCCCGAAGGCCCGACGCACGCGCACGTCGTCGAACGGAGGCCGCGAGGTGTCGAAGCCGAGGTACTCGAGCGAAAGCGACGTCTCCTTGCGGAGCTGCGCGCCGAGCGTCGCGTCGAAGCGGATCCAGGACGCATCGAAGTCGCCGATCCCCGTGTAGTCGAGGTCGCCTGCCTCGAACGCGTCGACCGGGCTCCGGCCGCCGATGTCGCTGATCAGGTGAACGGTCCGGATCGCGGGCGTGCCCGCCCAGTAGCGGTCGTTGGCACGGAGCGTGAGCTCCGTGGGCGTCGCCGCGGCGATGACATACGCGCCGCTGCCGACGAAGCCGGCCGGGCTCGTGGGCCCGGTGCGGGCGTCGATGCCGGGCGGGACGATCGCGAACGAGGGGCCCGCGACGATCGAGGGGAAGTCCGAGGCGGGCCGGACGAGGTCGACGTCGACATCGGCGCCGTTCGCCCGGAGACCGACATCGGCGGCCGTGGCGGAGCCGTTGAGATAGTCGGCCGCGCCCTTGACGTCGAGCATGAGCGAGGCGAGTGGCGACGGCGACGCGTGGTCGATGACCCGGAGCCAGCTCCGGACGACGTCCGGGGCGCCGAGCGGCGTCCCATCCGAGAAGGTCAGGCCGTTCCGGAGGCGAAAGACGATCCGGCGGCCGCCCTGCTGAACGTCCCACGACGCGGCGAGTGCCGGCTGGGTCGCGAGGCTCGGGTCGAAGGCCGTCAGCGTCTCGAACAGCTGGGCGGACACCGCGGCACTGCCGATGTCGCCCTGCCTGGCGGGATCGACCGTCGCGGGAGTGCCGAGCAGGATCTTCACGTCGTCGCGCGCCGCCGCGGCAGGGGCTACGCCGACGCCGCCGCTGACCAGCGCGCCAAGGGCGAGCGCGAGACCGAGGACGGCGGTGAGGGGTCGGGATCGCTGGCCGCTTCGTCGCGGCAATCGCCGGGTCAGGACGTCTGCCACCAGGCCCCCGTGGGCGCGATGGAGCCGGGGCCCGCGGCGAAGTCGAGGCGCCGCTCGATCGGAACGGGCGGACGGGCTCGGATCGTCCAGGCGTAGCTGTCGCCGGCGAAGCCGAACAGGAGGGCGATCACGCAGACCCAGCGTCGCATGCGGCGAGTATACGGGCGGGTCCCGGACAGCAAGAGAGGCCTCGCTGTACCCCACCGCCGGGGGAACGATGTTGTGCCGCGAGGCCTCTGTCGACCACAACGAGGACGCCCGAATTGCGTTAGGGCCGGTTTTCGGTGATCCTCGCGCTCGCGCCGCCGGGGCGGCTCCCCGCCAGGTCCAGGCGGCCGCGGAAACGGTCCAGGAGCCGGTAGAAGCTCCGCTTCGCGAGCCGGTCGCGGTCCGCCGCCCCCCCGCTGCCGCTCGGGTCGGGATCGAGGGTTCGCGGGGCGATCGGCAGTCCCGGAACGACGACGGCGCGGCGATTCCGGTGCGCGCGCGCCTGCCCGGGCCCGGCCACCTCGGCTGGCTCGGCGCCGTCCGCATCGTCCCCGCTGCCGTCGCGGAGGACGAGGCTCCACCAGGTGTCGAGATGGGCAGGCGTCCGAAACCGCTCGTCGAGCGGCCCCCGGGCGGCGAAGTCGGCGCGGCGGAAGGCGAGGCACGGTCCTGTCACGGCGGTCACGTCGCCCGCGGACTCGCCCGGGTCGTCGAACCGCTCGAGGTCGGCGCTGATGACCCCGGCCGCACCTGCCACGGCGACGGACGCATCCTCCAGCTCGGCCACGAGCGGCGTGATGAAGTCGCCGGTTGCCCGTGCGGCTGCGTCGACCACGACGACCGTCGCGGCCGCGGCGCGACGGATACCGGCATTGAGCGCCGCCGCATGGCCGAGCGGCGCCGTCGTGACGATGACCTCCGTCTCGATGCCCGGCGCCCCGGGATCGCCCGCGTCGAGCGCCTCGAGGGCGTCCCGCTCGGCCGGAGTCGGGGCGTCGGCGACGATGACCAGCTGGGTCGCGTCCGGCGCGTGCTCGACGATCGCCGCGAGGATCGCCTCGAGATCCGACGCGTCCGCGGGAGCAACGATCACGACCGTGGCGGTCCCGACCGGCAAGTCGTCGAGCCGCGATGGGACGGAGCCGCTCGACCCGTAGCGAACCCGGCCACCCTCTTCGAGCGTTGGGGCGACAGCGGGTGACAGCGCGAAGTCCGTCCCGCTGTCGACGACCTTCCAGCCGGCGGCCTCGATCTCCGCGCGGAGGCGGTCGGCCTCGTGCCAGTCCGCGGCAGCCCTGGCCCGGGCGCGCGCATGTGCCGCGTCGAGGACGGAATCGGGGATGCGCTGGCGGTTCACCACGCGAGGATACGGCCCCACGACGCCCCGGGCCGCCCCCTACACTTCGGGACGGGAATGGTCTTCTCGTCCGTCACGTTTCTGTTCTTTTTCCTGCCGCTCGTCATCGCCGTGTATTACGCCGCCCCGCGACGGGCGCACAACGCGGTGCTTCTCGCCGCGAGCCTCGTTTTCTACACCTGGGGAACGGGCGCGCTCGTCATTCCGCTCGTCATCTCGATCGCCGCGAACTACGAGTTCGGCCGGCGGATCGAGGCGGCGCTGGGACGCGATCGCCACCGAGCCGCCCGCCTGACCCTCGCCGTTGCCGTCGTGATGAACGTCGCGCTGCTCGCCTGGTTCAAGTACGCGAACTTCGCGGTGCACACGTTCGGCGGCGTCCTCGGTGCCGGCAGCTCGTCGTGGCGTGACATCGTCCTGCCGATCGGGATTTCCTTCTACACGTTCCACTCGCTGAGCTACCTCGTCGACATCTACCGTCGAACCGCCCGGCACCTCCGCAACCCGATCGACTTCGCGCTCTACATCACGTTCTTTCCGCAGCTCATCGCCGGGCCGATCGTCCGGTTCCACGAGATCCGCGACCAGCTCGTGGTGCGGACGGAGACGAGCGGGATGTTCGCGGCGGGTGTCTATCGCTTCATCCACGGGCTCGGCAAGAAGATCCTCATCGCCGATTCGGTCGCCGGTGTCGCGAATGCGGTCTTCTCGACCCCGACCGGTCAGCTGAACACGTCGACAGCGCTCCTGGGCGTGACGGCCTACACCGTTCAGCTGTACTTCGACTTCAGCGGCTACTCGGACATGGCGCTCGGGCTCGCCCAGATGTTCGGAATCCGCCTGCCGGAGAACTTCAACCGGCCGTATGCCTCGCGGTCCGTCACGGAGTTCTGGCGCCGGTGGCACATGTCGCTGTCGCGCTGGTTCCGGGACTACCTCTACGTGCCACTCGGCGGCAATCGCGGGTCGCGCCTCGCGACGTACCGCAACCTCATCGTCGTGTTCCTCGTGACGGGCTTCTGGCACGGCGCGAACTGGACGTTCCTCGTTTGGGGCGCGTACCACGGCGTGCTGCTGCTGCTCGAGCGGATCAGGGGCATCGGGCGCGACCCGCGCCAGGTCAGCACGAGCGTCGTGGCCCAGGCACGGACGGTGGGACTCGTCATGTTCGGCTGGATCCTCTTCCGGTCGCCGGACCTCGGGTACGCGGCGGGGTTTGTCCGCGCGCTGCTCCGCCCCGGACTCGACGTGCCGTCCGCCGTCCGCCTCGCGACGGGCCCGCTCGCGATCCTCTGCCTCGTCATCGGCGTGGGGTCCGTGCTGATCCCGGTCGCCTGGGTGACCGGGCTCCGGCTCGAGCGCGCCCCGACGTGGCGCGTCCGCGCGCTGCGCGCGACGACGCTCGCCATCGTGTTCCCGGTCGCCGTCGTGTTTCTCCTGTCGGGCACGTTCACCCCGTTCCTGTACTTCCAGTTTTGACCGCTTCCACCGCGGTCGCACCGGTCACCGAGCGCGCGCCCGCTCGGCCGGGACGCGCGATTCGGGTCTGGCTCGACCGCCTCGTCGCAGTCGCGTTCGTCGCCGCGCTCGCCATTCCCGGAACCCTGCTCGCGGCCGGCGTCCGGCCCGTCAGCATCGAGAATCGCGAGCAGGCGGCGTTCCCGGCGGTGTCGCTCGGGCGCCTCGCGGACCCTGCCTTTTTCAGCGCGATCGACCAGTTCCTCGTCGACAATCTGCCGCTCCGGAACGAGGCCGTCGCGGCCCACGCGCAGGTCGGCGAGCAGGTCCTCGGCGACACGACGGATCCGCAGGTCGTCCGAGGACGCGATGGCTGGCTCTTCCTCCGCGGCGAGATGGAGCCGAAGTGCGACTTCACCGCGGCGCAGGTGCTCCGCCAGGTCGACACCGCCGCGGCCGGCCTGGCGGCGACGGGGAGGGACTTCCGGTACGTCGTCGCGCCGGACAAGCACGGCGTCTACAGCGAGCAGCTCGTCCCGGACCCGACGGCGGCGACGCCCTGCTCTGACGTTCAGCGACCCGCGCTCCAGGCCGGGCTCCTCGCGCGACCGGGCTCGACCGTCGAGCTCTGGACGCCGACCGTCGCCGCGCACCACGACAATCCGGCCGCGCCGCTGTACTACGTCCAGGACGAGCACTGGACGCCGCTCGGGGCGGTCGCCGGGATCAAGGCCCTCGTCCAGTCGCTCGCGCCGCGCGTCTGGCGGGACTCGGACGTGACGATCGACGGAACGGAGCAGCACGCGTCGGACCTGTCGCGCCTGATCGGGCTGCCACGCGACGAGACGATCCCGAAGATCGTCATGCGGCCCGACGTCCACGTCGACCGCCGACTGCTCGACACCGGCGTCCACGTCGAGCACGCGCGGGACATTCCGTGGTTCACCGTCCGCGGGACATCGCGCGTCGTGCCCGGCCGGACACTGTTCGTCTACGACAGCTTCTACGGGACGGTGATGACGCGGATCGCGCCGTTCTTCGCGGAGAGCGTCTGGGTCCACGAGGGCGACCTGTACAACCATCCGGAGCTCGCCGCCGCGCTGCCGAAGTTCGACACGATCGTCTTCCAGCGCGTCGAGCGCTCGGCGTACTTCACCGATGTCTCGTCCGTCCTCGCATCGGTCATCGCCGCGAACCCGAAGAAGTAGCTGCCGTCCGGTCGCCGGAGGACGAGCGCCGGACCGGCAGCCCGGGACCCTACCCCGGCCCGTCCGTCCGGGGCACCATCGTCGCGATGAACCCCGCGGCGAGGAAGCACGCGACGACGCCGATCGCGATGCTCGCGGTGATCGACGCGGCCGCGACGTTGCCGGCCAGTGCCGCCCCGAACGGATAGCCGAGGAAGTTGAACGACATCGACACGGCGAACGCGCGGCCCATCCAGGCGGGGTCCGTCCGCCGCTGACGAACGGTGAACAGGGCGATGTCGAGCGGACCACTGAGCGCGCCCGAGATCGCGGACGATGCGACGACGATCGCGAACCCGGTCACGACGGCGATCGATCCGTGAGCGCCGGCCGGCGCCGCAGCACCGAGCGGCAGCAGCAGCGCCACGGCCGCGGCCTGCCCGAGCGCTGGGAGGAGGAGCATTCGCCACTCGCGGCCGCGCGTGTCGAGACGCCCGAAGTAGAGCGACGAGGCCATCCCCGCGAGCCCGGCCGCGGCAAACGGCACTCCCACGGCGCCCGGCCCGAGGCCGAGCCGCTGGATGACGAGGAGCGGGATGACGATCGTCGTCATGCCGCCGGTGATGTTCAGCGCCGAGATCGCGAACCCGAGGCCGCGGAGCGTCGGGTTGCGCCACGTGTAGACGAGTCCCTGCCAGGCGTCGCGAAGGAGGCTGCCGGTCGAGACGGCCGTGCTCGGCGGGTCGACAACGCCGACCATCGCGACGGCCGCGATGCCGTAGCCCGCGGCAATGACGACGAACGTGGCCGGCCCGCCGACGATGACGAACAGCGCAGCGGCGACGGGCGGGCCGAGGATCTGGGCGACGACGTAGCCGTTCG
>DASWSI010000353.1:0-2826 GCA_036402715.1 Candidatus Limnocylindrales bacterium | reverse complement strand
CAGCTGTCCCTCGCCGCGCCGATCCGGACGAGCAACGGGCGGTCGTCCGCCGTTGCCGCGACGACGTCGAGGATCTCGTCGACGCGGGCCGATTCGACGAGCAGCGCGACCGCGGCCGCGCGAAACGGCATCCCCAGCTCGATCGCTGCCGCGACCGCGGGGAGCAGCTCGCGGTTCGTCCGCGCGAGAACCGCGCGGCTCGACTCGTCGTCCGGCCAGCCTGTCAGCACCCGCCGAGCCCGGTCGAGCTCCTCGCCGCCGTCGGACGCGAGGACGACACGGCCCGGCGCGTCCGGCCGCGGAGAGATCTCCTTGGCAAAGCGCTCCGCGTTGTGCTCGATGAGGCGTACCGCCCGCTCGATGACGATCCCCGGGCAGCGGTAGTTCGTCACGAGGTCCACCCGCCGAAGTCCCGGCAGCGATTCGGCCAGTCGGAGGACCCGACGGACGTCGGCCAGGCGCCAGCCGTAGATCGACTGGTCGTCGTCGCCGACGAGGAACACCCGGTTCGCGGGCGCCGCGAGCAGCAGCGCGAGGTCGAGCTGGCTCCGGTCGAGATCCTGCGCCTCGTCGACGAGGAGCTCGGCGCACCTCCGCCGCCAAGTCGCGAGGACGGCCCCGTCCGACTCGAGGAGCTGGAGCGCCCGGGCAACGAGGTCGTCGAAGTCGAGGGCGCCACGGTCGCGAAGCGCCCGTTCGTACGCGACGAACGCCCGCGCCACCGGCCCGGCCGCGGAGTCGGCGGCGACGCTCCCGGGATCCGCCCGCAGGTCGAGCTTCAGTCGCGAGAACGCGGTGTCGAGCGCCCGCCTGGTGACCGCCGAAGGCGCGATTCCCGTCTCGCGAAGGATCGCGTCGCGGTCCACGAGCCTGGCGACATCCACCCCGGCCTCGGCGAGGATCTCCCGACCGAGGGCGTGAAACGTTCGGACGCGGACCGCGCCCGGAGCCGTCCCGAGTGGTCCTAGCGCGTCCGCGAGCCGTGCGTCGAGCTCCTCGGCGGCGCGCTTGTTGAACGTGATCGCGGCGATGGTGCCGGGGTCCGCTCCGGAGTCGACGAGCCACGCGATCCTCGCCACGAGGGTCGTCGTCTTGCCGCTTCCGGCCGGCGCGACGCACAGGACCGGGCCGGGTGGCGCGGTCGCCGCCGCGCGCTGGTCTGCCGCAAGTCGGGACAGGCGCTCGGCGACGAGCGGGTGCATGACAGGAGTCTGGCGGGGCACGCTCGACTGCCACTCACGCGGGTCGCCGGACGCTTCTCAGCGGGAGCGTGCGGAAGAACCCCAAATTGCCCCTCGCGGCACCCCGGTACCTCCGGGTGGCGCATGTGGTCACCGAACGTACCGATGGTCCCATCGACCCCTCTCCCGGACGTCCCGAGCATGACGTTCGCAGGGGTCCTCTGCTGTCCCAGCGGACCCTGGAGTCGGGAGCCCGGAGCATGCGCACTCAACCGATCCGTCGAGGGGTGGTTGTCATCCTCGCCGCCATGGCGGTCCTCGCTGCCGCAGCGTCCGCGTCTGCCGACACGGTCACGGCGCAGGCGGATTCCGTTCATCCCAGCTCCGGCGGCGTCGTTTCGGTCGGCCTCGTTGCTCCCGGCGCCACCGTGAACGTCGACGTCACCTTCAACCTCGACTGCGCCGGCTTCGCGCACGTCGACGCCGGCCAGTGGGTCGTCCTCGGCCTGGGCAGCGTGACCGTCCCGGAAGACGGCAGCGTCTTCGCGACGGACGTCTCGATCCCGCCTCCGGGCGCTGACTGGCCCGTCGATGGCGACGCGTGCGGACCGAACCTCGCCCCCATTTCGTCCTCGCCGGCCACGCTCACGATCCACGCCCCGACCGTTCCCGGCACCGGCTACCTCTACACGCTCGTCTGGACCCGCGACCTCTCGCCGGAGTCCGACACGGACGCAGGGACGTTCACGGGGATGGCCTCGATCACCGTGTCGCTCGACGTTCTCGGCAACAACGCGCCCCAGCTGGGCCTTCCCGGCTCGGTGACGCTCGAAGGCGACACCGCTGGTGGCGCCACGGCCGCCTACACCGTCTCCGCGACGGACAAGGAAGACGGGTCCCTCGTCCCGGCCTGTGCGCCCGCGGTTGGTTCGTTCGTCGCGCTCGGGACGACGACCGTGACATGCACGGTCGCGGACTCGGGCGGCCGAACGGCGACGGGGAGCTTCGACGTCACCGTCGTCGACACCCAGGCGCCGACGCTCGTCGGTGTCCCGGCGGCGATCGATCTCACGACCCTCAACTCGTTCGGTGCGGACCTGTCCTACGTCGGCCCCACGGCGACGGACGTGGTCGACAGCGCGCCCATGGTGAGCTGCAACCCGCCATCGGGCTCGGTCGCCCCGGTCGGCGACTCGACCGTCGTCTGCATCGCCTCCGACGCGAGCGGCAACTCCACGGCCGCGTCCATCCCGGTCCACGTGACCCTCGTGACGCCGCCGCCGACCCCGACGCCGACGCCGGTCCCACCGCCGACCCCGACCCCGGTCCCGACGCCCACGCCCACCCCCGCCGGAGTCGTCTCGGCAGTCTGGGAGTCACCGATCGGCGGCACGCCGCCGTCGCTCACCGCCAACGGCGGCCGGAGCGTCCCGGTCAAGGTCCGGCTCTACCGTGACGGCATCGAGATCCGTACGGGCAACCCGATCCTCCGCGTCACGCCGTGTGGCGCCACGGAGCCCGTGTACGAGTTCGCGCTCACTTGGAGTGGCCGGTGGGTCGGCAAGCTCGATACGTCCGCCTTTACCGGACCGTGCTACCGAGTTGCGGCGCTCGTCGACGGCGTGGAAGCCGGCTTCTTCCGGCT
>DASWSI010000352.1:0-7830 GCA_036402715.1 Candidatus Limnocylindrales bacterium | reverse complement strand
CCGCGGGCGCGGTTGCCGCGAAGGCGGGTCCAACCGCGGGTGGGACGCCAGTTCCCGCCGCGGCCCGAAAGCCACGAGCCACGGCAACGCCGAAGCCGTCGTCACCGAGGGTCACCCCCACGCCGACCGTTCCTCCCGGCGACACGCCGGCGCCAACGCCAGAGCCAACGCCCGCGCCGACGCCAGAGCCGACGCCAGCGCCGACGCCGAACCCAACTCCCGCGCCGACGCCAAAGCCGACGCCAACCCTCCCGCCGCCGACGGGTGTGGCGTACGGCACGATCGCCGCGGACTCCAAGGCCAATCTTCGGATCGGGCCGGACGGGAAGGTCTCACACCGATTTCGGGCCTCCACGACGTCCGCGCTCGTCAGCGTCAGGTTCTCGCAGCGCGGCGGCCCGGTCTACTCGGGCGGCACCGGCGGCACCGTCGTGATCAGCGTCCATCGCGACGACGGCGCGGGCCGTCCGTCGTCTGCGGTTCTCGCCTCGCTGACCTACAGCCCGGGCAACCCGCTGAACGACGGCTGGACGACCTTCCTGGACCTGGACTTTCCCTCGCCGGCGATCCTGACGGAGGGACACCTGTATCACATCGTCTTCGAAAACGTGGACGCGGCGCCGCGGTCGAATTTCATCTCGATCAACGAGCTTGCCGTGCTCGACGGGGTGTCGAGCCCGCGGCAGCCGACGTTCCGCGACGCCGACTCGGGCGTCCTCTACACGAAGAGCGGCGCGTGGATCCTCGACGGTGCGTATACCCAGGTCATGGACCTGACGTATCGGAACGGCGCTCGCGACGGACAGGGGTACATCGAGGCGATGGTCGCGAAGTACGGGGCGATCGGTGGAAGCGCGATGGTCCGCGAGCGGTTCGTGCCGCGATCGACGAGGACGTTTTCGATGGCGGCCGTCCGCGTCAAGCGGACGACCGGCGGGTCGCCGTTGACGATCGAGATCGTCGGCCCGACAGGCGTCATCGCGACCGGAGAGGTCAGAGCGACGGCGGTTCCGATCGGGTCGCCGCTCGACGCCTACAGCGCAAGCGCGTGGGCGCGCGTCTCGTTCCCGGCGGTGTCGCTGACGGCGGGGACCGCGTACAGCCTCATCGTGTCCTCGGACTCGGGGACCCGGTATACGGCGACGCCGGTGAGAGAGGGGACCGACACGGGCGAGACCGGTGGGGCCGGGCACTCCACCGGGTTCCGATCGAAGCGGTTCACGGACGGTGACGGGGAGCGGTCTCTCGACGGCGGGCGGACGTGGGCGCCGCTCTATCCCTACAGCCCGGTCGACCTGCAGTTCTACCTTCGGTAGTCCGGACTCACGTCCAACCGGCGTTCTTGTCGTGCCGGGAACCCGCCGCACCTGACTCCAGCGAGGCACGTACCGCCCCGACGGTGTCCGTGGCGACCGCGTGCTACGGTCCTCGGCATGCCGCGTGGCACCTTCGTGATCTCACTCGATTTCGAGCTTTTCTGGGGCGTCATCGACTGGCGATCCCTCGACGCCTACGCCGGTAACCTGCGCGGCGTTCGGCCGGCTGTTGCCGGGATGCTCGAGCTGTTTCAGCGCTATGACGTCCATGTGACCTGGGCGACGGTTGGATTTCTGTTCCTGACCGGGATGGACGACCTGCTTTCCCGGCGGCCCTCCGTGCTTCCCGAATACCGCCATACCCCGCTCGATCCATACCGCTATGCCGCGAGAGCCGGCGCCTCCGTGCCACCAGACCTCCATTTCGCTCCTGACGTCATCGAAACGATCCTCGCGACTCCGGGGCAGGAGCTCGCGACCCACTCGCTGTCGCACTTCTGCTGTCTCGAGGAGCCGGCCAGCCTCGAAGCGTTCCGAAGCGACCTCGCGGCGGCGATCGCAATCGCCGACGAACGCTTCGGAGCCCGTATCACCAGCCTCGTCTTTCCGCGCAACCAGTACACGGACACGCACGTCCGAGCCGCCGGAGAGCTCGGCATCACCGCCTATCGCGGAAACCCGGACCTCTGGATGCACACACCGCGACCGCAACGGAGTGACACCCTGATCGCGCGGGCCTTCCGGTTCGCGGACGCGTATGTCCCCGTGACTCGCGACGTTTCGTTCGTCCCGGGGGCCGCGGTCCACGGCGTCCCTGTGAACGTCAAGGCGAGCCGCTACCTCCGGCCATGGACACCGCAGCTCCAGTGGACGGAGCGGTTGGTGATCGGGCGGATCACGCGCGAGCTCGCCGCTGCGGCGGCCCGAGGCCGGACGTACCACCTGTGGTGGCACCCGCACAACTTCGGCCTCCACCCATCCCAGAACCTCGCCGCACTTCGCGCGATCCTCGACACGTTCGCCGCCCTCCGGAGGACGCACGGGATGCAGTCGCTCACCATGCAGGAGGTTGCCGCCGCGACCGAGGGCACCGGCGCTTGACCTCGCACCCGAACGTGGCCGCGAGGCCCCCGAGGCGCGCGTGCGGATAGCGTATTTCGGGCACGTCAACGGCGGCAGCCAGTCCGGAGTCTTCCGAAAGATCGTCGAGCAGGTCGACCGCTGGCGCATCGAAGGCCACACCGTTCGCGCGTTCATCGCCACTCGCGACGACACCGAGACGTGGCGCTCGGCACTCGGTCAGCCGCTCGTCGCGAGGTATGACGGACCGCTCTCACGGCTGCGCGCCATGACCCGGCTCGTCGCCGGCGTCCGGCGCTTCGAACCGGATGTTCTCTACGTTCGCTGGGATCTGTTCTATCCGCCGATGCTCTGGTTCCCGCGCGCGCCGCTCGCCCTCGAGATCAACACGGACGACGTCGCCGAATACGCCCTCGGTCGCCGCGTCCGCGAGCTGTACAACCGGGCCACGCGGGGAATCCTGATGCGACGAGCGAGGGCCATGGTGTTCGTGACCCAGGAGTTGAGCGGCGCGGCGGCGTTTCGCCGCTACCACGGCAGGCATCTCGTCGTGACGAACGGAATTGACTTGCGCTCGTTCCCGAGCCTCGCCGCGCCCGACAATCCGCGACCCCGGCTCGTGTTCGTGGGTAGCGCGGGGCAGCCCTGGCAAGGCGTTGACAAGGTCGTGACGCTGGCCGCGCTCCGGCCGGACTGGGGCATCGACGTCGTCGGCATCTCCAGCCCCGAGCGGGAGGCGACGCCGAACATCACCTGGCACGGATCGCTCGATCGCCCCGACGTCCTGCGCGTGCTGGCCCGCGCGGACGCGGCGATCGGGACGCTCGCGCTTCACCGCAAAGGACTTTCGGAAGCTTCGCCGCTGAAGGTTCGCGAATACCTTGCCGTGGGCATTCCGACGTTCTACGGGTGTTCGGACCCCGACGCAGATGGCCTCGGCCGGTTCGTCCTCAGGATCGCGAACACCGAGACGAACGTCGTCGACGAGATCGACCGCATCGACGACTTCGTTCACCGGTCGCGCGGCGCACGCGTGCCAAGGGCAAGTGTGGGCCACATCGACAGGGCCGAGAAGGAGCGGCAGCGCCTGGCGCTGCTGGCTGAGATTGCGAGCCGGTAGCGTCCTCCGCCGGGCGGGCTGGCCGGCGGCCCTTGTCGCGGTATCGGCCTCCGCCGGTGCCGTCACCGCGGTGCTGCCAACCATGTCGATGCAGGTCGCCGTGATCCTCGGCGCGGGGGCGACCGTGGCCAGCGTCGTGATGGCACAGGTCGGCCGCGTTCTGAACCCCGCCTGGATCGTCGTCTTCGCGCTCTACCTCATCGGCCCGGTTGGGGCGCTCACCCACGACGCGGGAATTCCGATTCCGATGGTCGCGATCCTCGCCGCAGGTCCCGTTCCCTTCGTCGCTGCGGCGCTCGCCCGGCATCGCGGTGCGCGCGACCGCCTGTCCTTTCTTGCGCCGCTCGCTCTGCTGTGGGCCGTCGCCGTGGTTTCCCTCGCCTGGACGCCGTCCCCTGCGTACGGCGTGGACAAGCTGACCATCTGGACACTGACGGGGATCCTCCCAGCGGTCTTCATCGTCGTCCTCGCTCCCGTTGCGGGACGGATGGGCTGGGCCGCGATCGTCGTCGTGGCGCTCGTGTCCGCGGGGGCGCTTCTCGCGTTCGGCGGCGATTCGCCACTCTATCCGGGCCGCCTGAGCCTGTTCGGGGACAATCCCATCTGGACCGCGCGCGCGGCGTTCATCGGCGCGCTGGTCGCGATCTTCGGACCGTTCCCGCGGGTCGTCCGCGCGATCGCGGCGATGATCCTCGTCGCCGCGGGGGTCGCGACCGTGTCGCTCGGCCCACTTCTCGGTTTGCTTGCCGGTGCGTGGACAGGCGCGGCCGTCACGCTTCGCGACGCCGACCGAACTCGCGGGCCCGCGACACCGGGCTGGGTCGCGCTCGGTCTCGTGTCCGGTGCCGCCCTCGTCGTCGTCCTGGGCGACGCCCTGTTCGGCGGCGACAGGTCGATCGTCGCGATGGCCGTTGTCAATGATCCCAACGTGACCGGAAGGGCCGGCTTTCTCCAGGCCTCATTGGACCTGTTCAGCCGTTCCCCGTTCCTCGGAGTTGGATTTGGCGGGTTCGCGTCAACGGGATTGATCGAGTATCCGCACAACCTCGTGGCGGAGGTCGCGAGCGAGCTGGGCCTCGTCGGCCTGGTTGCGCTCGCCGGTTGGTTCGCGGTCGCCGTCCGCGGAGCGGCGCGATCGCCCTTGCTCGCTGCGCTGCTCGTGGCGACCGCCGTCTTCAGCCTCTTCAGCGGCAGCGTCGCGTCGAACGCCGAGTTCTGGATGTTCTCCGCACTCGCCGTCGCGAATGTCCGCGTGACCGTTGGCCGGTCGCCGCACGTTCAGCCTGTCGTCCCGGCTCACGGTTCAGAGGCAGGCGCAGCTACCTAGGCCGCTGGCGGTCCGCGATCACTCGCCGCTCAACAGCCCACGCAACCCGTCCTCGAGGCGGATACGCGGCGCCCAGCCGAGCCGGCGCAGTGCCCGGCTGCGGATTCGCGAGACGTGGACATCGCCTGCGCGGAGCGGGCCGAATTGGCGCTGGAGGCCGCGGCCGGCGATTCGCTCGACGGCGGACGCGAGGTCCACGATCGCGGTCGAGGTCCCGAATGAGACATTCCAGATGCCGCTCGCGGACTCCGCGCCGAGCGCGATCAGCGCCGCGACGACGTCCAGCACGTGGACGAAGTCCCGCTCCTGGCTTCCGTCGCCATGGATGACGATCGGGCCTCCGACGCGCGCTGCCGCGATGAACGACGCCACGACTGCGCCCTCACCTCTGGCGTCCTGGCCGGGGCCGTAGATATTCGACGGCCGGGCGATCGCCGTGGCGATGCCGGACCTCGAGAGGTACTGCTCGGCAAGCAGCTTGTGAATCCCGTACACGGACGTCGGTCGCGCCGGCGAGCGCTCCGTCGCCGGCGTCCCTGTATCTCCGTACACGGCGCCACCCGACGACGTGAACACGATTCGCCCCACTCCCGACGCGCGAGCCGCGGCAACGATCCGCAGGGTGCCGACGCCGTTTACCTGCAAGTCGCGCTCCGGAAAGGCTTCGGAAGCCGGGACACTGGCCTGCGCCGCCAGGTGATAGATCAGGCTGGGGCGCCACGCACGCATCGGTGCGCCAAGGTCGCCGGTGACGATGTCGAGACGCTCGAGCTCGACATCCGGGGGCAGCCGGTCCGCGCGGCCTGTCGAGAGGTCGTCGATGACGAGCACCCGTGCGCCACCCGACACGAGCGCGGCGACGAGGTGGTGGCCCACGAAGCCCGCGCCGCCGGTGACGACGACGCGGGGGCCGCCTGAACGGACCGGCCTCCGACGGTTGTCGTTCATCGCCTCAGCCTCGGGCCTGCGTCTCCGTGCGCTTCAACCATCGCGGCTCCCGGGGTTGACCCCGACCACGCCGTCAGCCGGCGGGGACAGATCCCTGCTCCGCGCGAATGCCAGCACTGCTCGCCACGAGAGCAGCCAATACAGGACGTACGTGACGCACCCGGCGACGCTGAGCACGATGAGCGTTCCGATCGGCGGAAGCCCGAAGCGCGCAGCAACGAGGATGCTCCCGGCGAGGAGCCCGAGTCGGACGATCTCGCGGACGAGATGAAGCCCCTGGCGCTCGACGATGTAGAGGATGTTCCCCGTCGCCGTGCTGACGAACGTCACAAAGAACATCGGGACGAGCACCGCCACGTAGATTCCGGCGTCGCCCCACTCCGCCCCGAAGACCAGTGAGGTCAGGAATGGCGCGGTCACGGCAATGACGATTGCCGGCCCGATCGCCATGAGGGCGAGAGACCGCGTCGTCCGCCGGAAGAGTCGAACGAGCGCGTCCGGCTCGTCGCGAGCGGCACGCGCCGCGTCCGCGACGAACACCTGGCCGACGGCCCCCGCGACCAGCGTCAACGGTAGATACAGGACGCGCTCCGCGAGGGCGTACTGCCCACCGACGCTCGCGCCGTGCACTGCGACGAGGAGGAGGAGCGGCGCGCGCACGCCGAGCGCGCCGAGAACCGCCGAGCCGCTCGAGAAGATCGGAAACCGGCGGTACCGGCTTGCGGCACTCACCATTCCGGCGACCGAGACGCCGCGAAACAGGGCCGACTCACGCCGCCAGGCGGTGAGCGCGAGGCGGGTCGAACCCGCGACGCTGCCGGCGACCGCACCGAGGAAGAGCCCGGGTGCCGCGAGACCCGCGGCCCCCAGACCGACCTGAACTGACACGAGCGCGACGCTCTGCGTCAGGCGGTTCACCGCGATTGCCCGGAAATCCTTGCTACGGAGCGCCCAGTTGACGAAGGCGGACGTGACGCCGCCACCCAGCTGCGCGACCGCGAGGAGCGCCGCGAGCGGTCCGAGGGCCGACAGACCGAGCGCGCCGCCAAGCCACGTCCCGGCGAGCAGGAGCGCAACGGCGACGACGGCGCTCGTCGCGATGTTCAGGACCAGCGAGAGCGCCAGGACGTTGGCAGCGTCGATGTCGCGTTCCGGGAGCGGGATGGCGAAGTCGTACCGAAGACACGTGACGGAGATGAGGACGAACAGGATTGACGTGGCGACGCCGAGGATTCCGTAGTCAGCCGGGCTGTACAGCCGGGTGAGCACCGGCGTCGTGACGACGACGATCGCCTGCGCGGCACCCGTCCCGGCGACGATCGTCGCCGCGCCGCGGAACGCGTCGCCGCGCGGCATGGCGCCGCGGAGCCTTCCGATGAGCGTCATCGCCGCTCGGTCCGTCTCATGACGCGGTGGGTCAGAGCCCCGGAGGCGAGGCGGGCAGCGCTCGCAACGACGAACGCCGCCGCGAACCCTGTCACGTTGTCGGACACGTCGGCACTCTGGCAGCCTCGATGGAGGGTCGTCGCGACGAGCTGGACCGCCTCGATCGCAAACGGCAGCGCAACGGCGACACCGGCGAGGCGCGCTCGCGTGCCACGCCCGGGAACGAGCGCGACCGCGACGCCGAGGGGCACGAACAGCAGGATGTTGAGGGTCGTGTCGTTGATCGTCGCGAGCTCCTCGAGCGGCGCGAGCCCGATCCTCCCGAAGTCACACGTGCCGACGCCCGTTTCGTCGGCGCCGCGCGGCACGGGCGTGAGCGTCGCCGCAATGACAAGCCCGAGTGCGACCACGAGCAGACCACCGACGGCACGCGATGCTCCGATGGCCGCCGCAGCCCGGCGGCTGGCAATCACCCCGATCACGAGCGAGATGCACGCGCCGGGCAGGAACCACGGCAGGAGGATCATCGCGCCGGACCTGGTCCCGGGCGTTCGGCCGGCGTTGTCCCTACCATGCCGACAACACTGCCGCCACGCACGGACAGACGTGGGCGGGCCCGTCGGTGCGCGCGGTCAGCGCGTGCCAGGCGCGCG
>DASWSI010000351.1:0-2604 GCA_036402715.1 Candidatus Limnocylindrales bacterium | reverse complement strand
CCTACGCCGGCGCGATCGCGACGGCACTCGGCCGGGTCGACCAGGCGGGCGCGGCGACGTTCACCGCGAACGCCGCCGCGTTTGACGCAAAGCTGGCGGAGCTGAAGCGCTGGGGCTCGGATCTCGTCGCCACGCTCCCGCAGGATCGGCGGACGCTCGTCTCGTTCCACGATGCGCTGCCGTACTTCGCGCGGGCGTTCGGGCTGCACATCGCGGGAGTCATCGTCAAGGCGCCCGGCCAGGACCCCTCCGCTTCGGACATCGCCGGCCTCGTCGACGCGATCCGCTCGAGCCACGTCCATGTCGTCGTCAGCGAGGTTCAGTTCAGCGACAAGCTCGCCCGAACGGTCGCCGACGAGACCGGAGCCACGATCGTCAGCGACCTCTACGACGACTCGCTCGGTGATCCGCCGGTCGATTCATACGACGCGCTCATGCGCTACGACCTCCAGCGCCTCGTCACCGGCCTCAAGGGCACCGGCTAGGATCGCGACCGAATGAACCGTCGTGGCACGCCCGCACTTGACGACCGCTCGCCGGCGTTCGATCCGCACGATCACCGCCACGCTCACCCGGACGAGCGCCGCCTGCAGACCGTCGAGGCCGGGCTCGATTCTGGCCATGCGCGCGCGCACGCCGACGCGTGGCTCTCCGACGTCTCGGCGGGCTACGGCGACCGAATTGCGCTCGAGCACGTCGACCTCGCCGTCGAGGCCGGCAGCCTGCTCGCGGTCGTCGGCCCGAACGGTGCCGGAAAGAGCACGCTGCTCAAGCTCCTCGCGGGGCTCATCCAGCCGTGGACCGGTCGGGTCGAGGTTCTCGGCCACCCCGCCGGCCAGCAGGCACGTCGGGTCGCCTACGTCCCGCAGGCGGAGCTCGTCGACTGGGCGTTCCCCGTGACGGTTCGCGGCGTCGTGACGATGGGCCGCTACCCGGCGCTCGGTCCATTCCGCAGACCCGGCAAGGCAGACCGGCGGGCCGTCGACGACGCGCTCGAGAAGGTCTCCATGGGGGATCACGCCGAGACGCAGATCGGATCGCTTTCCGGCGGGCAGCGCCGACGGGTCTTCCTCGCCCGCGCGCTGGCCGCGGAGCCGGACCTGTTCCTCCTCGACGAGCCCGTCACCGGCGTCGACGCCACGACGCAGGAGGATCTGATGGACATCCTCGAGGCCGAAGCGAAGCGGGGCAAGACCGTCATCGCGACGACGCACGACCTGGCGTGCGCGGCGCAGCGCTTCCAGCGAGTGGCCGCGATCAACCGGACCGTCATCGCCCACGGCCCGTCCTCGCTCGTCCTCGATCCGGACGTCCTCGCCCGAACCTACGGCGGCCACCTCCTCTTCCTCGGCGGCCAGGGCGTGGTGCTCGATGACGCCCACCACCACGACGAGGCGGCGGGCGGCGAGGCGCACTTCCACGAGGGTGGCGGCACGGAACGCGGCCGCTCCTCGCGGCGACCCCCGACGCCTCGGACGCCTCCCCGGGGCCGCCGATGACCTTCATCGTCGACCCGCTCTCGCACGCCTTCTTCCTTCGTGCGCTCGCGGCCGCGGTCATCGTCGGGACGGTGTGCGCGGTCGTCGGGACGTACGTCGTCCTCAAGGGGCTGGCGTTCATCGGCGACGCGATCAGCCACGCGGCGTTCCCCGGCGTCGTCGTCGCGTTCATCGTCAAGGGACCGTTCCTGCTGGGTGCCGGGATCGCGGCGGTCGTGACGGCGCTCGGGATCGGGATCGTCAGCCGGCGGGCGCGGATCCGGACGGATACCGCCATCGGTGTGCTGTTCGCGGGCACGTTCGCGCTCGGGATCTTCCTGTTCAGCACGATCCAGGGCTACGTCGCGGACCTGTTCAGCTTCCTGTTCGGGTACCTGCTTTCGACGACGCTGGAGGACCTCGTCGGCCTGGCGATCCTCGGCGCGATCGTTCTCGCGATCGTCGCGCTCCTGTGGAAGGAGCTGCTGTATGCGACGTTCGACCCGCTCGGCGCGGCGGCGTCGGGACTCCGCGTCGACTGGCTCGAGTCCCTGTTCCTCACGCTCGTTGCGGTCACGATCGTCATCAGCCTCCAGGCGGTCGGGATCATCCTCGTCGTCGCGATGCTCGTGACGCCGGCCGCGACGGCGCAGCTGCTGACGGTGCGGTTCGGCCGGATGATGGCGCTCGCCGTCGCGATCGGCGTCGGCGCGTCCGTGATCGGGCTGTATGCGTCGTTCTGGCTCGATGCGGCGAGCGGCGCGACGATCGTCCTCGTGGAGACGGCGTGCTTCCTCGTCGCGCTGGCGGTCGGCCCTCGGACCGGGCTGCTCGGCCGGCGGCGGGCGACGGACCCGACGGAGATCACCGAGACGACGAAGGACGTCGAGCCAGCTACCGGTTAGGCGTCTCGCGCCTGACTGCGGCGCCGGCCGCGATCGCCTGCTCGAGCTCGTCGACCGTCGGAAGGGCCTCGCGCGCACCGTGTCGCGTCGTCGACAGGCTCGCGGCGACGACCGCCCGACGTGCCGCGTCCTCGAGATCACGGCCCTCGACGAGCCCCGCCGCGAGCGCACCGTTGAGCGCATCGCCGGCGCCGACCGAATCGACCGCGGAGACGCGGGGC
>DASWSI010000350.1:0-8625 GCA_036402715.1 Candidatus Limnocylindrales bacterium | reverse complement strand
GTGCCAGTTGCGGACATCCGTATCGGCCCAGACGATGAGGTCGCCCGACGTCTCATAGAGCGACTTCCAGAGCGATTCGCCCTTGCCCCGGAAGGATCCGTAGCGGGTAAGGACGTCCGGATGCTGCACGACGCGGGCGCGGACGACGGTCATCGTCGTCAAGACCCGCGAGGGAATCGGGCGCCAGACGTTCGAGCAGCTCGCCCAGCGCGCGGAGACGCTCGCCGCAGCGGATCGGGCCGCGGAGGAGTCGCGGGCCGTTCCCGCGCGCGTCGAGCGCTGGTTCGGTGAATCGAACTTCCATCACGGGGAGTTCGGCGACCTCGGCCGGCTCGTCCAGCTGAAGGAGAAGCAGAACCTCACGATCAGCCTCGTCCTGCCGACGCTCAACGAGGAGGAGACGATCGGCCCGATCGTCCGCCGCGCCGTCCGCGAGATGACCGGGCGGATTCCGCTCCTCGACGAGGTGCTCGTCATCGACTCGGCGTCGACCGATCGGACGCGAGAGATCGCCGAATCGGAGGGTGCGCGGGTCGTCCAGCACCCCGACATCCTCGCCCGCTACGGGTCGTTCCACGGCAAGGGCGAGGCGCTCTGGAAGTCCGTCTTCGAGACCTCCGGCGACCTCATCGTCTGGGCGGACACCGATGTCCGGAACTGGCACTCGCGGATGGTCTACGGGACGCTCGGGCCGCTGCTTCACGAGCCGCGCCTCCAGTACGTGAAGGGCTACTACCAGCGCCCGATCGTGGAAGGGAGCGTCCTCAAGGAGGGCGGCGGCGGACGGGTCACGGAGCTCGTCGCGCGGCCCCTCATCAACCTCTTCTTCCCCGAGCTGTCCGGGCTGATCCAGCCGCTCGCCGGGGAATATGCGGGGCGGCGGTCGCTCCTCGAGGCGATCCCGTTCTTCACCGGCTACGCGGTCGAGATCGGGCACCTCATCGACGCCGCGGAGAAGCTCGGGATCGAGGGGCTCGGCCAGGTGGACCTCGAGCGGCGAGTCCATCGGAACCAGGAGCTCGAGGGCCTGTCGCGGATGTCGTTCGTCATCCTCCAGGCCGTGATGAAGCGCGTCGAGGAGCGCCGCAAGGCGAGGCTGTTCGCGGAGATGGGATCGACGATGAAGCTGCCGCGGTCCGGCCACGGGCGCCTGTCGCTCGAGGTCATCGAGCTGGCGGACCAGGAACGACCGCCGATGATCCGGATCCCCGAGTACCTCGAGCGGCGGCGCGACGCGGCGCTCCGTGCCGGCGCGCCATCCGCGTCCGCGTCGTCGGCCGCCGCACCGCGCGCGCCCGACGCGACCGAGCCCGCGGAGCCGGCGCGAAGGTGACGCCGCCGCCCGCGGGGCGGCCGATGACGATCGTCGTCGCTCCCGATTCGTTCAAGGGCTCCCTGACCTCCGTCGAGGTCGCCGCGGCGCTCCGCGCCGGCTGGCTGCGCGCGCGCCCCGCCGACACCGTGCTCCTCGCGCCGCTCGCCGACGGCGGCGAGGGGACCCTCGCGGCGATCGAGGCCGCGGGCGGTTGGGAGTGGCAGACCGCCGCCGTCGACGACCCACTCCGGCGGCCGATCCAGGCGCGGTGGCTTCGGTCGCGTGACGGTGGCGCGGCCGTGATCGAGATGGCGGAGGCGTCCGGGCTGTCGCGAGTGCGTCCGGAGCAGCGGGACGCGATCCGGGCAACGAGCGTGGGCACGGGGCAACTGATCGTCGCCGCCGTCGATGCCGGCGCGTCGGACCTCGTGATCGGGATCGGCGGAAGCGCCACGACGGACGGCGGCCGCGGAATCATCGAAGCGCTCGGAGGCACCGTCGTCGACGGCGGCACGGCCGGCGTGCAGGGCGTGAGCCTCGACCGCCTCGACCCACGCCTCGGCACGGTCGATGTCCGCGTCGCGTGCGACGTCGACAACCCGCTGCTCGGCGCACGGGGCGCCGCGGCGACCTATGGCCCGCAGAAGGGCGCATCGCCTCGGGACGTCGCCTCGCTCGACGCCACGCTCACCGCGTGGGCCGACGCGCTCGACCGCGCGAGCGGCCGCTCGGAGCGCGAGACGTCGGGCGCAGGCGCGGCCGGCGGTGTCGGATTCGCGCTGCTCGCCATCCAGGACCGGTTCCGGGCGTTCGCCCTGTGCCCGGGCGTCGACCTCGTGATGGACGCGACGGGGTTCGACGCCAAGCTGCGCGGCGCCGACCTCGTGATTACCGGGGAGGGCCGGATCGATGCGCAGACCGCATTCGGCAAGACGGCGCTCGGGGTGGCGCGGCGAGCCCGCGATGCCGGCGTTCCGTGCATCGCCGTGGGCGGCGGTGTGGCGTCGGAGGGGATCGACGCGCTCGCCGGGCTCGCGATCGTCGTCCCGGTGAGCGAGCGCCCCCAGCCGGTCGAGGAGGCGATGGCGGCGGGCGCCGCGCCCATCGAGCGGTGCGCCGAACGGATCGCCCGGCTCGTGAGCATCGCGTGACGGACGACGTCGCCGCCATGGCGCCACTGTCGCGACGCACGGCGGCGAAGAAGCCCGCCCGGCCGAGGAAGCGCCGCTTCTCGGACCCGGCCGCGAGCTACGCCAAGCGCCTCGAGCGGTACCGCCCGGGCCTCGTCGATTTCACGCTTGCGGCCCTCGCCGAGCGGTACGGCCGCCAGGTCTGGGAACGCCGCTTCGACCCGACGAGCGAGCTGATCCTCACGATCCTTACCCAGAACAGCGCGGACGTGAACGCCGAGGTCGCCTTCGAGGCGCTCCGCAAGGCGTACCCGAGCAACCGCCCGGCGGAGGCCCATCGACCGGGCAGCGGCTGGGGCGGGATCGGCCTCTCCGAGGCGCCGCCGCCGGATTGGGCACGGGTCGAGCTCGCGCCGATCCCTGAGCTGACGAACGTCATCCGCCCCGGCGGGCTGGCGAACCAGAAGGCGCCGCGCCTCCAGTCCACGCTCCGGCGGATCCGCGAGGAGCGCGGCGACTACTCGCTCGAGTTCCTCGGCGACATGACGGCGCTCGACGCTCGGGCGTGGCTGACCGGGATCGACGGCATCGGCAAGAAGACGGCTTCAGTCCTGCTGCTCTTCTGCTTCGGGTCGCCGCTGCTGCCGATCGATCGCCACGTCGACCGGGTCCTGCGGCGGGTCGGCCTCCTGCCTCTGAAGCCGTCACTCGAGGAGGCCCACGACCTCGTCCTCGGGATGTTCGAGCCGGACCAGATGTTCGAGGCCCACGTCAACCTCATCCAGCACGGCCGAAAGGTCTGCCACGCCCAGCGCCCGGAGCACGAGATCTGCCCACTCCGGGCGCGGTGCCGCTT
This sequence comes from Candidatus Limnocylindrales bacterium, assembly GCA_036402715.1. Lineage (GTDB taxonomy): Bacteria > Chloroflexota > Limnocylindria > Limnocylindrales > CSP1-4 > JACDAV01. Next base: position 5,324 of record DASWSI010000350.1, on the reverse strand, counting down.
CGTCGACCCGAAGGCGCCCTGACCTAGGCCGCGCCGCCGTGCGACGCCGTCGCCGAACCGTCCGCGACCACACCGCTTCCCACCGGACCCCGGACTGTCCGCACCGCCGACGGGACGTTCGGGGGGGCCCGAACGCCGGGTCGCCGCTCCTATCCTCGCCCCATGCTGACCGCCGGACCGAGCGGGGCGCATGGCGCCGCGCCCCGGATCCTCATCGTCGACGACGATCCGAACCTGCTCGTCCTGCTCGCCGAACAGCTCCGGAGCGACGGCTACGAGACCGCGACCGCCCGCGACGGCGACGAGGCGCTCCGACGTCTTCGCGCCAGCTGGCCGGACCTCCTGATCATCGACATGATGATGCCGCGGATGGACGGACTGACCCTCGCGCGCGAGATCAAGGGCCGCGCCGACCTCCCGATCATCGTCCTCTCCGCGATCGACGCCGGCGACTCCAAGGCGGACCTCCTCGAGGAGGTCGCCGAGGACTACATCACGAAGCCGTACCACTATCCCGAGCTGCGGGCGAGGATCAACCGCGTCCTGCGGCGCGTGGGCGACCGGGTCCCGAAGCAGAGCCTCGTCCTCGGGCCGAAGCTGACGCTCGATCTGCACCGGCGCCAGGCGACCGTCGACGGCAAGCCGGTCCAGCTGACCCCGATCGAGTCGCGGCTCCTCTACGCCCTCGCGGCGAACCTCGGCAACACCGTCTCGACAGATACCCTCCTCGCCCGCGGCTGGGCCGACACGGACGACGCGGATCCGTCCTTCCTGTGGGTCACCATGCGGCGCCTCCGCCAGAAGGTCGAGATCGACCCGAACCACCCGTCGCATCTGATGACCGTTCGCGGCGTCGGCTACCGGCTCGTCGACGGGGCCACCGATGCCTGACGACGCCGTCGGCGCGCGAACCGCCCGCGGCGCGCTCCCTCTCGAGCCGGTCGCGGCCGTCGCCACGCCGCCGGACCGGAGCGCCGAGCCGCCCCACCCGACCGCCGAACCCCCGGGATCGCCCCTCGGCTTCGACGTCTCGTTCCGCACCCGCCTGACGCTCGCGCTCGTCGCCTCGGCGGTCGTGCCGCTCGCCGTCTTCGGTGGGCTCGTCTTCACGATGATCGGCGGGGACACGCTGGGCCGGCTGCTTCTGTTCGTCATCGTCGTCGCGTCGATGTTCGTCATCCTGCTCGGCTACCTGCTCTCGGCGGCGCTGACCGGGCCACTCCGGGCGATCGCGGCCGCGGTCGATCGGGTCTCGGCCGGCGACCTTGCGACGCCGATCGTCATCCCCGGCGACGACGAGGTCGCCCGGCTCGCCGCGAGCCACAACCGCCTGGCGGCAGATCTCGAGCGCCGCAACCGCGAGCTGGGCCGGATCCTTGCGGCCCTTCAGACGATCTCGCCGCGGGACGGCGTCGAATGGCTCGTCGGGCGGGCCGGCGCCGATGCGCGTGACGCGTTCGGGATGATCGATTCGACCGTGCTCCTCGTCGACCCCGCCTCCGTGGCGGACGAGGAGCGCGTTCCGGGCGATCCGCGCCCGGTCAAGGCCATCCTCCGCATCGGCCAGGACGAGATCGGCGTCCTCGTGGGGCATCTCCAGGCGACCCGGACGTGGGAGCGCGCCGACCAGGACCTCCTCGACCTGTTCGCGAGCGAGGTGGCGATCGGGATCCGCAACGCGCAGCTGTTCGAGCGGGTCGAGGCGCAGAACGCCCAGCTGATCGAGCTCGATGCCGCGAAGGACGACTTCCTCCGCGGCGTCAGCCACAACCTCCAGACGCCGCTGACCCGGATCCGCGCCTACGCCGAGCAGCTCGGCTCGGACGCGCCGGACCGCCGGCTTGGGATCATCGTCGAGCAATCCGAGCGCCTGTCGCGGATGGTCCGCCAGCTCCTGACGGTCACGAGGCTGGAGTCCGGCGCGATCCGGCCGCGGAGCGAGGTCGTCGCGCCCGCGCCGCGCGTCCGCCGGACGTGGGAGGCGCTGGCCGCCGGGGAGGTGCCGTTCACCCTCGACGACCAGTCCGGCGGCTGGCTGGCTGTGGCCGACGGCGACCAGCTCGATCAGGTCCTCTGGGCACTCCTCGACAACGCCGTGAAGTACGGCGAGGGAGCGCGCGTGACGGTGACGATCGGCGTCGACCGTGGATCGTCGCGGCTCCGGATCACGATCGCGGACGATGGGGCCGGCGTGAGTGACCGCGACCGGACACGCCTCTTCGAGCGGTTCGTGCGGGGCGAGGGAGAGCGGGCCGACGAGGGCAGCGGGCTCGGACTGTACGTGTCGCGGGAGCTGTGCCGGGCCATGCAGGGCGACCTGGTCCTCGAGCCGTCGCATGCCCGCCGCGGCGCCGCATTCACGATCGTGCTCCCGGGCGAGCCGCCCGACGAGAGCTGACCGCGACCGACCGAGCGCCGCGGACAGGCGGCACGGGCGGCACCGCCCCGCGCCGACGCGCCCGTCGAACGGGACGAGTGGCGTTCGAGCGGCCGCCGGATGGGCTATGCACCGGCGCACCGTTTCAAGTTCGGTCGCAAGGTGCCGCGCCGAGGATGACCGGCGTCAACCCAGAGAAGCAGGGACAACATGCCCAGGATCCGTCCGCCCCGACTGCGCCACCGAGACAGGACTCGCGGGCAAAGCCTCGTCGAGTTCGCCCTCGTGCTTCCGATCCTCATCCTGATCTTCGCCGCCGCCGCCGACCTCGGCCGCGTGTTCTACGGCTACGTCGCGCTCGAGAACGCCGTCAAGGAAGGCGCGGTCTTCGGCTCGCGGTACCCGCTCTGCGACAACTCCTCGACCCTCTGCCCGGACCCGGACAACGTCGTCTGGCGCGTCGAGAACGAGGCGCGGAACCTCAAGACCGCCGGCGGCGCTGCGCAGATCAGTCCCACCTCGCAGTGCCTCAGCGCTTCGACGGGCACCGCGTATGCGGACCTTCGACAGTGCGTCCCCGGTGACACGTACAAGGTCACGGCGACGATCACGTTCTCGCTGATCACGCCACTCCTCAACGAGATCATGGGCGGCGGCTTCACGCTGACGAGTGAGTCGCGGGCAATCGTGCTGAACGAGGCCTTCGACCCGACCCCGGGCCTTGCGCCAACGAAGCTCGTCCTCGGGACGGCCGCCAAGAACGCGAGCGAGCTCGCGGCGAAGTGCCAGCAGCCTGACCCGGTCGGCTCGCCTGGCTACTACCGAAGCCCGTGCCTCGATGTCCTCAGCGCTTCGCCTGGACCCTCCGTCGAGGCGAAGTTCGAGCCGGGCGACACGATCACGTACAAGCTCATCGTCCGGAACAACGGCGGAACGACCGTCACGAGCATCACGATGACGGACACCTACGGCTGGCCCGGTGCCTGCCCGGCGAAGCCCGGCAGCATGGCCGTCAACGCAACGCCGTACACCTGCACCTATACGCGACCCGCGCCGACGCCCGGTGCCGGGACGTCGATGGAATACACGAACACGCTGACCGTAGACGGGCTCGAGATCGATCCCGCCGTCGATGCGGTGACGGTCCACATCGACCTGCCGCCGGCCAAGCTCCGGGTCCTCAAGTTCGTCAGCCCGTACGCCCTTGGCGACGACGGCGACGGCAGCCCGTCGTTCGGCATCAACGACACGATCACGCTCGCCTACAACGCCACGACGACGCCGTTCGTCTGGTACAAGATCGCGGTCACGAACACGGGCGGCCAGACCGCCACCGGCGTCAGCATCTCGGACTCGCTCGTGTCGCTCCCGTACGGGGCGAACAGCGCCACCCAGGTGTGTGACGCGAAACCGACGACGCTCGCCGTCAACGCGACGTTCATCTGCCGCTATCGCGTCTCGTACAGCTCGGCACAGGTCCAGAACAACACCGCGTCGGCGACGGCGACGAACGTCACGACGGACAGCGACGACACCCACACGGCGACGGTGACGGTCGCCTCGTGCGCGGCGCCGAACATGGTCGTCCCGAACCTCATCGGCAAGACCAAGACGACGGGGCCGACGGCCTGGACCACGGCCGGCTTCACCGGAACGTACACGAACATCTCGAGCGGTAACGTCGTGACGCAGAACGTCGGGGCGTTCACCTGCAAGCCCATTTCGACCGCCGTCACGGTCACCAACTCGAACACCCCATGAGCAGGCTGCTGCGACGCGATCGAGGACGCGGCCAGGCGCTGGTCGAGTTCGCCCTCGTCGTCCCGATCCTGTTCCTCCTCCTGTTCGCGATCATCGACGTCAGCCGCTACGTCTACAGCTGGAACGCCCTGAACGAGGCGTCGCGGGCCGGAGCTCGTGCCGGTTCCGTCTCGATCTGGCCGCCGGACTGCAGCGGCCTCACGCGGGAGGCCTGCGTCAAGACGATCGCGAAGAACCGGATCACGGCGGTCTCGCTCGCCCTGGGCGACGTCACCGTCCAGTGCCAGCGCCGCGCACCGAACGGAACCCTGAGCGCCGTAGCGACCGACAACTGCAACGGCTCCTGGCGAGCCAACGACATCATGACCGTGACGATCACGAAGGACTTCACCCTCCTGACGCCGGTCTTCGCCCAGATCCTCCCCAGTCTGACCATGACGGGCCAGACCACCGTGACCGTCGACTGATGGCCACCGCAGCCGCCCGTCGAGCCATCGCCGCCACAGGAGACACTCGCATGGATCGTCAACGGCCCTCGCGACGCGAACGCGAGCGGGGCCAGGTCCTGATCATCGTCGCTGGCGGGATCACGACCCTGCTTCTGCTCGCCGGTCTCGTTCTCGACGGCGGAATCGCGCTCTTCAATCGCCGCGACGCGCAGAACACCGCCGACATCATGGCGCTCGCGGGCACGAAGTTCGTCGCCGACATCCATCAGTCGAAGACGCCCGTGCCGGCGAACACGTACGCGGCGCTGCAGAGCTCCGCGACCGCCAACGGCTGCGACGCAGCCGGCAGTGTGCCTTGCACCTGGCAGGCGTGGTTCGTCGGCGGCAGCGCCGCGGGCCCGTACGACATGAGCTCCGTGACCAACGGAGCGGGCGTGCCGAACGAGGCGCTCGGTGTCCGCGTCGTCGTCAATCGCCAGCCGAGCACGTTCCTCGTCGGCCTCGCCGGGATCAACCGCTGGGACGTCAGCACCCAGGCCACTGCGGTCGCGGAGTCGCCCGACAAGGCGCCGAGCGGCCAGCTGCTCCCGATCGCGTTCAAGGACCAGCCGAACGGCTATCTGCCGGGTCAGGTCTACGACATCACGGACGGCAAGGACGTCCCGGGTGGCTTCGGCTACATCTCGTGGACTGGGTCAAACAGTGCGGGCGCGCTTGCGACAAGCATCTGCACGCCG
>DASWSI010000349.1:0-1730 GCA_036402715.1 Candidatus Limnocylindrales bacterium | reverse complement strand
GCGAGGGGGACCCGGACATTCCGCGGAACGAGGCTCACGACCAGGCGGTCGGCGAGGGCGTGACGCGTCCGATGCCCGCGACTTCGGCCGCCGACGACGCGACCGCATCCTTCTACCGCAACGACGGCGATGAGCCCGTGACGGCGGAGACGCCCGTCGCTTCCGCGGCCTTCTCTCGTAATGACAGCGATGAGCCCGTGACGGCGGAGACGCCCATCGCTCCGGCTGGCTTCTACCGCACCGATGGCGATGAGCCCGTGTCCGACGAGGCGCCCGCCGCTCCGGCGGCCGTCGCCGGCCCCGCCACCACCACCGACGGTGACGGAGGCGCCTTCCGCCGCGACCGATCGAAGGGACTGCTGCTGCCCGTCGCCGCGGCCGCGGTGATCGCCGCGCTCGTCGGCGGGGGAGTCGGCGCCGGGATCGCCGTCGCCATGTCGCCGCACGACCTGGCCACGACCACGACGACGTCGAGCGGGAACAGCACCTCGTCGAACCTCACGATCAACAACGCGAAGTCCGCCACCGCGATCTCGGCGGTCGCGGCGAAGGCGTCGCCCTCCGTGGTCACGATCTCCGTCAGCGCCTCATCGGAAGGGGGCACCGGCTCCGGCGTCGTCCTCACCTCCGACGGCTACGTGCTCACCAACGATCACGTCGTGACCCTCGAGGGCGCGAGCGCGAAGGGCACGATCTCCGTCACGACGAGCAGCGGGCGCATCTACGCCGCCTCGATCGTCGGCATGGATCCGCTGAACGACCTCGCGGTCATCAAGCTCGAGAACGCGTCCGGACTCACGCCGGCGCAGTGGGCGGACTCGAGCAAGCTCAACGTCGGCGACACCGCCATCGCCATCGGTGCGCCGCTCAACCTGCCGGGCACGGTGACGACGGGCATCATCAGCGCCCTCAACCGCAGCATCAGCGTCGCGTCGTCCGCGGTGCCGAGCACCCCGGACGGCAGCTCGAGCAACGGCGGCAACAACGGCCAGAACGGCCCGTTCAACTTCTGGGGCTTCGGCGAGGGCGACGGCAGCGGCCAGTCGACCAGCACCAACAGCGTCTCGCTCGCCGTGATCCAGACGGATGCGGCGATCAACCCCGGCAACTCCGGTGGCGCGCTGCTGAACGCCGCGGGCGAGGTCATCGGCATCAACGTGGCCATCGCGAGCGCGAGCTCCGGCTCGTCCAGCGGCGGCCAGAGCGGCAACATCGGGGTCGGCTTCGCCATCCCGTCGAACATCGCCCAGCGGATCGCTTCCGAGCTGAAGACGAAGCAGTCGGCGACGCACGGCCTGCTCGGGGCGAGCGTCGGGGACGCGAGCGCTGCCACGAAGAGCCCCGTCGCGGGGGCTGCGATCCAGAGCGTCACGAGCAGCGGCGCCGCCAGCGCGGCGGGTCTGAAGGCCGGCGACGTCGTCACGAACTTCAACGGTGTGCCGATCGGCAGCGCGACCGACCTCACCGCGCAGGTGCGCGCGCTGCCCGGCGGGGCGAGCGCCAGGCTCACCTACGTGCGCGGCGGCCAGAGCACGACCGTCACCGTGAGGCTCGGCACCTACAAGGGCTGATCGAGGGGGACCTACTCCTGCGCCGCCCGCCCGGATGCCTCCGGCGGGCGGCGCAGGTCGTTCGTGGGGCGCCTTCCTAGACTTGCGCGTCGGGAAGGGGCCCCACCGATGCTCTCGATCCACCAGCAGACCGTCGCCGCTCGGGCGTACGTCGACGAC
>DASWSI010000348.1:0-3394 GCA_036402715.1 Candidatus Limnocylindrales bacterium | reverse complement strand
CACCCCACGTCCGCCAGCCGAGGCGTTCATAGAACGGGTGGACGCCCGTTCCCAGCGCGCCGATCTCGAACCCCTCCCGGATGTGCGCGTTGATCTCCTCGAGGACGCGACTCCCGAGTCCCCTCCCCTGCCATTCGACTGCCGTCGCCATGGCCTCGACGTAGCCGGCCCGCAGCGGCACCTGACCGACGTGGAGCTCGCGCTCGACGACGGACCCATGCGCGACGATCGATCCGTCGACGTCGAGGACGAAATGCATGCCGCCGAGCGCGTGATCCCAGTCGTCTTCCGTAAATCCCTCCTCGCCCTCGGGGAACGCGGCCCAGACGAGCGCGCGGATGACCTCGACCTCGTCCGCGGTCAGGTCCGGCGTCCGGAGGCGCCGCAGCCGGATCGAGCGGCCGTCGATCTCGGCGGCCTCGTTCACGCCGACCGGTGGGCGCGCGTCGTCACGCCCCTCCGGCGTCGGACTGCGAGAGCACGGACAGGATGTTGCCCGCGGGATCGCGGAACCAGGCGATCGTCGGGCCGCCGCCGCGAGCGATCCCCTTCGCGTCGGTCTTCAGGCCGGGATAGTCGTAGTGCTCGAACTTCACGCCCGCAGCCGTGAGCCGGTCCACGGCGGCGTCGACGTCGTCGACCGGGAAGTTGAGGATCGTGTAGGTCGCGGGGACATGGTCCGGCTTCGGGTAGATGAGCACGCGGCTGCCCGAACCGAGGGTCAGGTTGACCATTCCGTGGTCGTCCGCAACGTCGAGGCCGAGCACCTCGCCGTAGAAGCGCTTCGCCTCGTCGATGTCCTTCACGGCGAAGCCGCTGAATGCGTTCTCGGAGCTGATCATGTTGTCGTTCTCCCTGTCGAGTCCGTCGTTGCGGAGCGCCATTGCTCCATGATCGCGCGGATCGTGCGCGGCGCGGTCCTGCCGTTGAGACTCACCTGCCGTCCGAAACTCATCGACGCCGCGATTGCCGTGCGACAGGCGCTCAGAAATCGCGGCGCCCCGCGAAGGTGTCGATGACGTGCGGCCTCGTTTCCTCGTAGAGGGCGATTCGGTGGCCACCCGGGACGGAGAACGAGCGAACCGGGCCCTGTGGGATCTCCAGCGACTCGCCGCCGCGCCAGCCGCGGGCGGTCAGTGCTCGCTCCGCGGCGGCGAGGTCCTCGACGCGGTAGACGAGGACCGGCCGCTCCCCCTCGAGATGCTCCGCAAGGAGCAGCTGCGGCGGATCGTCGGACAGCTCGACCATCGCGACCCGCGTCCCCATCCCCTCGATGGCGAAGACGACGCGGGCACCGAGCACCGTGACGTAGTACGCCAGGTCCGCGGCGACGTCCTGGCTCGGCATGTAGATGTAGGCAAGCCGCCCGAACGCCGCCGCGGCCGGCGCACGGTCGGGTTTCGCGTCGCGCGGGTCGCGAGCGGTGGGCACGCCCCGAGTATGACGGTCCCCGCGCGGCGTACGGGCACGAGGCAGGACGATCGGGCCATCCGCGCCGTACGCACGTCCCGCTGACCCAGCCGTCGGGCACGGCCAGAGTCGGACGGTGCCGTCTTCGTCTCAACGTCGCTCCCGCGCCGTGCTCGTGGTCGTCGCCGCACTGATCGTGACCGCGTGCTCCCCGGGGAGCGTGCCGCCGGGCTCCACCGCGCCGCGATCGTCCGCGGCGCCCGTTCCGGGCTCCGCGACCGCCGTCGCTCCGCCCTCGGCCGCATGCTCCTCGGAGGCCCGTGCCGCGGCCCTCGGTCGCCTCGCGCGCTCCGGCCCGCCCGACGGCACATGGGTCGGGGTGAACCTCGACTGGGGCAACGAGACCGTCGCGGCGATCACCGCGGACCTTGGCGCTCCGCCCGCGACGCTCGTGAGCTTCGTGTCGTTTCCGCTGACTCAGGGCGACCTCGGCAACCTCGACGCCGCCGCGGCTCAGGCGCGGGACGCCGGAGCGCTGCTCATCGTGACCCTCGAGCCGCATGGTGGCCTCTCGACGGTGACCGGAGCAGCGTCGACCGACCTCGCGACCACCCTCGCCCGGTACGGCGCGGACGGGGTCCCGACCATCGTCCGGTTCGCTCACGAAATGAACGGCACGTGGTACCCGTGGGGCCAGAACCCGGCGGCGTACATCGCTGCCTTCCGAATCGTCGCGGACGCGATCCACGCAGGAGCGCGAACGTCGGCGATGCTCTGGGCGCCGAACCAGGGCGAGGGGTACCCGTTCACCGGCGGCCAGTACCACCCCGCACCCGGCACGGCCGCCTTTCGGGCGGTCGACACGAACCACGACGGCAAGCTCGATCCGGGCGACGATCCGTACGCCCCGTACTGGCCCGGCGCGGACTCCGTCGACTGGGTCGGGATGAGCCTCTACCACTGGGGCACCGCCCATCCATGGGGCAGGAACTCCGTCCCGGCGACGGGGAAGTTCGCGGATCTCGTGTCCGGTTCGACGCCGACCAGCGTCGTCCCGATCCCGAACTTCTACGCCGGTTATGCCGAGCGGTACGGCAAGCCCATGGCGATCGTCGAGACGGCCGCGTTCTTCCGTCCGGGCGGCAACGGCGATACGGAATCCGCCATCAAGACCGCGTGGCTCGGACAGGTCTTCTCACCCGAGATCCGCTCGCGCTTCCCGCTTCTCCGAATCGTCAACTGGTTCGAGTGGCGAAAGCATGAGGTCGAGGTCCACGCCGTGGTCGACTGGCGGATCACCGCGAATGCGACGCTGCGCGGGAAGTTCGTCGCGGCGATGACGAATGGCTTCCGGCTCGGGCCGGCGGTTCGGGCGCAGGACTGCTGACGGCGATCGCCTGCGTCACGGAGCGCGCCGACGGCGACGCCGCCGCGATCAGCCGGCCGCGCCGAACAGCTTCAGGACCCGGGCCCGGGCCTCGTCGATCCGGGCTTCCGTGATTCGGCCGGACGCGACGGCTTTGACAACGGCATCCGTCACCCGCGTGACGACGCCCGGGTCGTAGGACTGCTGGTTCGCGAACAGCAGGAGGTCGATGCCCGCCTCGAGCGCGAGCAGGACGGCCTCGTCGCGCCCGAACGCCTTCTCGATCGCCGCCGCCTGCAGGTCATCGGTTACGACGATCCCGTCCCACGCCAGCTCCCCGCGCAGCAGATCGGTGACGACGGCCTTCGAGAGCGACGCGGGATGGTCGGCGTCGAGCTGGCCGTTGACGACGTGGCCGGCCATGACGAGGTCCGCTTCTCCGGCCGCGATCAGCCGTCGGAAGGGCTCGAGCTCCTTGCGCGACCACGTCTTCGTCACGTCCGCGACGCCGAAGTCCGTGTTCGTCGTCGAGCTGCCGATTCCGGGGAAGTGCTTGAGCGTCGTCCGGATCCCCGCCCGGCGGTGTGCATCGATCTCCGCCGTCGCCATGGCGACGAC